>JBFIFF010000176.1:0-4853 GCA_041602955.1 Gammaproteobacteria bacterium
CTCGAGAGCGAGATCGCCAGCGGCGTCACCTACCTGCTCAGACAGATCCTCGGCTAGCCGGGCCGGGGGCGCTCCGATGGCCGCGAAGCTGCCGCCTCCCGCACACACCCCGCTGGTCTCGCTGCCGGTGCTGGTGCTCGACATGGAGGCCACCGGCCTCGATGTGCGCAATGACCGCGTGGTGCAGGTGGCCGGCATCGCGCTGAGCGGCGCGGAAACCGAACCGGGGCCGCCCCTCGACCTGCTGGTCGACCCGGGGGTGCCGATCCCACCCACCGCAACCCGGGTCCACGGCATCGGTGACGCGGACGTCGCCGGGGCCGGGCCGTTCGCCGACGCGGCGGCGCGGCTCGACCGCATGCTCGCGGGGCGCGTGGTCATCGGTCACCACGTCGGCTACGACCTCGGCCTGCTGCGCTTCGAGTACGGTCGTTCCGGGCTGGCCTGGCACGAGCCACCGCGGCTCGACGTGGCGATGCTGTTCGGTGCCCTGCACCCGGAGATTCCCGAGTTGAGCCTCGAGACCGTGGCCGCCAACCTCGACGTCACCGTCGACGGCCGCCACAACGCCCTCGGCGACTGCCGTGCCGCGGCCGACATCTGGGCGCGGCTGCTGCCGCTGTTGCGCAAGGCCGACGTGCGCACGCTGGGCGAGGCGCAGGTGCTCGCCGAGCGGCGCAGCGACCTGCTGATGCACCAGATGCAGATGGGCTGGTTCGATGAGCCCGGCGGCCTGCGCAAGGCGCAGCACGACGTCGTGCACGGACGCATCGACAGCTACGCCTTCCAGTCGCGCCTCGGCGACCTGATGAGTTCGCCGCCGCGCACCATCGCCGGCGGCGCGACCCTGCGCGACGCCGCGACGGCGATGGTCGACCAGCGCATCGGCGCGCTGCTGATCGGCGACAGCGGCTGCCCGCCGGACGGCATCCTGACCGAGCGCGACCTGCTGCGCGCCACCGCCGATCGCTCGATCGATCTCGATGCGACGCCGGTCTCGCGGGTCATGAGTTCGCCGGTGGAGAGCATGCCGGCGGGGGAGATGCTCTACCGCGCGCTGGCGCGCATGGACCGCCTCGGCATCCGCCATGTCTGCATCGTCGACCGGACCGGCTGCGCGATCGGCATGGTCTCGCAGCGCGACCTGCTGCACCACCGCGCGCGCGGAGTGGAACTGGTCGACGATGCCTTCGACGCGGCCGAGGACCTGCCCGCACTGGCCGCCGCCTACGCGCGCATGCCCGACATCGCCGGCAAGCTGCTCAGCGAGGAGCTCGACGGCGTGGAGATCGCGCGGGTCGTCTCCAACGAGCTGTGCACGCTCACCGCGCGTGCCGCCGAGCTGACCGTGGCACGCCTCGAGGCCGAGGGACGCGGGCCGGCCCCGGCGCCGTGGTGCCTGCTGGTGCTCGGCTCCGGCGGGCGCGGCGAAAGCCTGCTTGGCGCCGACCAGGACAACGCCCTGATCCACACCGGCGGCGATGCCGACGACGCCTGGTTCGCGGCGCTGGGCGAGGGGGTCGCCGACCTGCTCGATCACGCCGGGGTGCGGCGCTGCGAGGGTGACGTCATGGCTGCGTCGTCGGCGTGGCGCGGCTCCCGCGAGGCGTGGGCCGAGCGTATCGGCACCTGGATGCACCGCGCGAATCCCGACGACCTGCTCAGCACCGACATCTTTTTCGACCTGACCCCGGTGGCAGGCGACCCCGACCTGGCGCGCGAGCTGCACGACGGTGCGGTGCGCGCGATCTCGGACTCCACCATGTTCCTCGGCTTCCTGGCGCAGATGGTCGACCGCTTCGCGCCGCGCCTGGGCATGTTCGGCGGACCGCGCCTCAGCGACGGGCGTGTCGACCTCAAGCGCGACGGCCTGCTGTCGCTGACCGGGCTGGCGCGCACGGTCGCGCTGCGCGTCGGGTCGACGGCGCGCGCCACCCCGGAGCGGCTGCGCGACGCCGTCGCCGCCGGGCGCCTGCCGCCAGGCGACGCCGAGGCGCTCATCGAGTTGCACACGCTGCTGCTGACGCTGATCCTGCGCCAGCAGCTGGCCGACCTGCGCGAGGGGGTGCGGCCGTCCAGCCGGGTCGAGTACAAGGCGCTGGGCCGCGACGAGCGCGCCGACCTCAAGGCGGGGCTCAAGCGGCTCGACGGCGTGATCAAGGAGCTGCGCAGCCTGGTCGCCTGAACCGGCGGCGCGTCAGCCGGCGTCCTGCATCACCCCTTCGGCGTCGAGGTGACGGCGCAGGTCGCGGCGCACCTCCTGCCAGCGGAAACGCACCGAGTTCATCACGATCCCCTCATCGAGCCCCTTGAGTTCCTCGATGATCGGCGCCCAGCGCACCACCGCCGCCGGGCTCTGCGAGAACGGGCGCTCGTCGTCGGTGACGCCGCTCCAGTCGACGTCGGCAAGGCGTGCGCGCACGCGCATAGCGTGGTCCTCGAACGCGTCGTCGGCCTCGTCGGGCGTGCCGTGGGCGGCGAGGATCTCCTCGACCGCGTCGCGGATGGTGGCCGCCACCGCCGTGTCCGGGGCACTGGAACGGCCGGCCAGCATCCCGCCCGCGTAGACCGCCAGGTCCGACAGGCAGGCGAGCCAGACGTGCCACTTGGCGATGTTGATCGCGGCGACGAAGGTGTCGCTGTCGAACAGCTCCGGGTAGCGCATCCCGGCACGCGTGCGCAGGTAGCCGTACAGCGAGGTCTGAGCGATGTAGCTCGCGCGCGTATCGAGGAAGCGCACCAGCGCGGCGCGATCGGTCACCGGCTCGCCGCGACGCCAGCGCTGCGGGCCGAGGTAGGCGTGAAGGGCGCGCCCGACCTCCCGCAGGCGCTCCATCCAGCGCGCGGTGGTGGCGGCCAGGTCGGTCATCGCGCATCCCGCATGGCGCGATTGTGCGGGGCGGGGCAGGCCGGCGTCACTACCCCCGGCCACGTGACGGCGGCGGGTCGATCGACCACGAATGGCCGCAGCGGCGGCAGGTGGCCGGCAGCGTCGTCCCCTCGAAGTGCACTTCGAACTGGCCGTAGGCGTCGCACCGCGAGCAGGTGGCGCCGTCGGCGTAGTGCTGGGCGTGCTTGAGCGTCAGCCAGAAGCGTCGGAACGACTCGACCCCCATCAGGCCGACGAAGTAGAGCACGGTCAGCGTGACCAGCGGGGTGATGCCGGGGGTGTCGAGGCCGATGAACTCGAGGATCACCGCGATCAGCACGCCGCTCAGCAGGCAGGTGGTCAGCATGGCGTAGCCGCGGTACAGGCGTCGCGCGTACCAGCGACGGAAATCTCCGGCATCGACGGGGCCGACCGGGACCATGGCTCCGCGAGTATAGTTCGCGGCGGTCTGGTCGCCGAGGCTTGCAGCGCGCGTCCGGCCCGCCTCGGCTAGGCTTGCCGAAGAGCCGCCCGTCCCAGCGCAACGCGTCATGCAGGCGAGGCCGACGGGGGGCCGGAGGAGGTCGAGATGATGCACTTCAGCGGACCCGACGACGACGGCGTGGTGACCATCACCGCCAGCGGCACCCTGACCCGCGACGACTACGACCGCAACCTGCCGGCGCTCGAGCGGTTGCTCGACGAACGGGGGCCGCTGCCGTTCCTGATCCTGCTCGACGGCGTCAACGGCATCGAACTCGGTGCGCTGTGGGAGGACCTCAAGTTCGACATCCGCTACCGCGACCGCTTCGGCCGCATGGCGGTCGTCGGCGACAAGCGCTGGGAGGCGTGGGGCACCAGGCTCGCCAGCCCGTTCTTCAAGGCGGAGCTGCGCTACTTCGACATGACCCGTGGTGTCGAGGCCCGGGCGTGGGTCAGGCAGTGAGCGGGAGGGGGTGAGAAGACCTGCGTCGACGGCTTCGTCGCCCCGATCGCGCCTTCCCGGATGCCCCGACCGCGTCCTTCGGGCGCGTGGCCGCGACGGCGTTGGATCACGGCCACTTGATCTGCGTCTATGCGCAACCAAATCCCGCACGAATCGCTTGCGGAATCATCCCGGACTGACCATGTTTGTTCGGTGCCGTCCATGACGATCGGGGACGGGCGTGCCGTGGTGGCGTGTCCGTGGCTCCTGCTCTCGACGGCGGCCACGAGGAGGGTGACGATGAATCGCAAGACGATGCTGGCGCTGGCCGGAACGGCGGCGCTCCTGTTTTCGATGTCGGTGGGCGCGGAAGGCCAGGATCCGCGCATGAGCTTCTTCGTGACCAGCGTCAATCCGGGCAAGGGCGGCGATCTCGGCGGACTCGACGGTGCCGACGCCCACTGCAAGGCACTGGCCAAGGCTGCCGGCGCCCCCGACCGCGACTGGCGCGCCTACCTCAGCACCGAGGAGAAGGACACCCGCGGCGTGTTCGCCCGCAGCCGCATCGGCAAGGGGCCCTGGTACAACGCCAACGGCATCCTGATCGCCGCCGACGTCCACCAGCTGCACATGTACAACACGACCATCACCCTCGAGACCGCGCTCGACGAGAACGGTCGGCGCGTCAAGGGGCGCTACGACAAGCCCAACGAGCACGACATCCTGACCGGCACCCAGGAGGACGGCACCGCCTACTTCCCGGACGAGGCCGACCACACCTGCAACAACTGGACGAGCAGCGACGCCGGCAGCGCCCAGGTCGGCCACCACGACCGCCATGGCGGCGGCAACGTGTCGTGGAACTCGGCCCACGGGAGCCGCGGTTGCAGCCTTGAGGCGCTGGGCAAGACTGGCGGGGCCGGGCTGTTCTACTGCTTCGCTGCCGACTGAGTCGTCGTCGGTCGGCTTATCCCGGCCGGGGCGGTCGGGCATGATCGATTCGCGAGGCGGGGACGGGCGCTCACCCGTCCCCGCTCTGCCGTGGAAATGAGGTTCCCC
>JBFIFF010000177.1:0-4845 GCA_041602955.1 Gammaproteobacteria bacterium
CCGGCCGGCGACGCGCGTGTAGGAGAGGTGCCGGAACTCCGTCGGGCGGCCCGTGTCGACCACCGCGCGCCAGCCCCCGCCGGACCAGTCCGGGTGCCCGGGACGGTCGTCCTCACCGACGGTGTCGATCACCCACAGCGGGCTGTGGGCGGCGAACAGCGCCTCCCGCGCCGAGGCGTCGAGTACCGGGTAGCCCAGGGCGTCGCGCGCCCTGCCACCCGCGGCCTTGCCGGGCGCCCCCCCCGCAGCGGCGTAGCGGCGCAGCGTCCCGGCCACCGGCAGCGCGTGGAGCGGGATCCGGTGCAGGGCGTCGAGTTCGTCGCGCCAGCGGAAGTAGCCGGCGAGCACCGCGAACCGGGTGAGCGGGTAGAGACCGACCACGCGCAACCAGTCGAGGTAGGCGTCCTCCACCCGCGCGGCCGCCAGCACGGCATCGCGCCCGGCCGCATCATCCGCCGTGAGCGCCGAACGCTCCGCCACGCACGCCGCGGCCCGGGCCCTGAGCGCCCGCGGGTCGCCCTCCTCGACCAGCGCCCCGCGCGCCTGGACCGGGAGGTTGGCCAGCTCCACCGCCCATCCCTCCCGGGCGAGCGCGGCCGCATGCCGGACCCAGGCGGCGTAGGCCTGGCCGACCGGCCGCTCGACGGCCAGCGCGGCGAGCAAGCGGTCCACGCGCAGGTGGGGGTGGCCGGCCACGCGAGCCGCCTGGACGTCGCGCACACCGGCGGCGTCGACCGCCCGCTCCGCGGCGTCGAGCCAGGCCGCGCAGCCACGCGGCGGCACCGCAGGAACGGCTTCCAGCGCCCGCTGCGCGGCGCAGCCAGCGAGCAGCGCGGCGAGCAGCAAGAGCAAAGCCCCTGCGTACGGCGTGGTTGAACTGGTGCGGCGCATTCCTGCTATCTATAGACCGCTGTTCTATCCTTCGGATGTAAAGCGCCCGCTTCCCGGAGTGGAATCGCCCCCCGAAATGGAGTCTTCTATCATGGGCAAGGCCCTGAAAATCATCCTTATCCTGGTCCTGGTCCTGGTGCTGCTGGTCGCCGGCGGCGCCGCGGCGATCGTCATGCTGGTCGACCCCAACGACTATCGCGACGAGATCGCCGCCCAGGTGCGCAAGCACACCGGGCGCGAACTCACCCTCGGCGGCGACCTCGGCCTGTCGGTCTTCCCGTGGCTCGGCCTGACGCTCAACGACGCCCGCCTGAGCAACGCCTCCGGCTTCGGTGACGCGCCGTTCGCCGAGGTCGGCGAGGTGGAGGTGCGCGTCAAGCTCCTGCCGCTGCTCTCCAGGCAGCTGGAGATGCAGACCACGCGGCTGATCGGCCTGAAGGTCAACCTGGCACGTGACGCCCAGGGACGGACCAACTGGGACGATCTCGCCGCCGGCGACGGCAAGCAGGCCAAGCCCGGGGACGCGCCGCGGCACGACGGCGGCGCCATGGCCGGACTGGCGATCGGCGGCATCGAGATTCGCGACGCGGCGCTCACCTGGGACGACCGCCAGAACAAGCAGCGCTACGTCCTGCAGAATGTCAGCCTGACCTCCGGCGCGATCGGCGGCGGCCGCCCGGTCGACCTCGAACTCGGGTTCGACGTCGCCAGCGACGCGCCGAAGCTGGCCGGCCGCGTCGCGCTGTCGGGGCGCGTCACCATGGACCACGCCGTCCATCGCATGCGGGTCGACGGCGCCGACCTGCGTGTCGACCTCAAGGGCGACGGGCTGCCCGGCGGAGCGCTCGACGCCACGCTCAACGCCGACCTCGCCGCCGACATGCAGCAGCAGACCGCGTCGGTCGCCAACCTGCGTCTCGCCACCCTGGGCCTGCAGGCCACCGGCACGATCGACGCCACCGCGATCCTCGACGCACCGCGCATCGAGGGCCAGATGAGCGTGGCCGAGTTCGACCTCGCCACGCTGGTCGCCCGGCTCGGCATTGCGCTGCCGGAGAACGTCCAGGCCGACAAGCTCGGTCGGGCCCGGCTCGACGCCACCTTCAACGCCACCGAGAACGACGCCGAGCTGAACAAGCTCACCGTCGCCGTCGCCGGCGGCCAGGTCGAGGCGCAGGCGAGGATCGCCAACCTCGCGCAGCCGAATGCAACCGGCAAGCTGGCCGCGCGCGATCTCAACCCGCGCGTGCTCCTCGCCGCTGCCGGGCAGGCGCTGGAGACCGCCGACCCCGCGGTACTGACCCGGCTCGCCCTCGACAGCGGCTTCAGCGGCTCGCAGGACCACATCGAGCTGAAGGGGCTGCTCCTGACCCTCGACGAAAGCAAGCTCAGCGGGACCGCCGGCGTGCGCAATTTCGCCAAGCCGGCCATCCGCTTCGACCTCGGCCTCGACGCCATCGACGCCGCCCGCTACCGGCCGCCGCCGAGCGAGGCGCCGCCCCCGGTCGCGGCCTCGCCTGGCGCGGGGGCCGTCGCGGCCACCCAGCTGCCGCTGGAAACGCTGCGCGCCCTCGACATCGACGGCACGCTGAAGGTCGGCAAGCTCAAGGCCTACAACGTCCGCAGCAACAACATCGTCCTGCGCCTGACCGCCGCCGGGGGCCAGCTCCGCGTCAACCCGGCACGCGCCGAGATGTACGACGGCCGCTACCAGGGGAACATCGGCCTCGACGTGCGCAGCGACACGCCGAAGCTGTCGCTCGACGAGTCGCTCTCCGGCGTGCAGGTCGGCCCGTTGCTGCGCGACCTGACCGGCGAGGAGGAAAAGCTGACCGGCAGAGCGCAGGTGAACGCCAAGCTGACCGCGGCGGGGGCCGCTCCCGAGGCGATCCAGAAGACCCTCAACGGCACCGCGGCGTTCGCCTTCACCGACGGTGCGATCAAGGGCGTGAATCTCGGCAAGCTGATCCGTGACGCCAAGGCGACGCTCGGCGGCACGCCCGCTGCGGGCGACGAGCCGCAGCAGACCGACTTCGCCGAACTGACCGGCACCGCCAAGATCACCGACGGCGTGATCGACAACCGGGACCTGTCGATGAAGTCACCCGCCTTCCGCGTCGCCGGCGAGGGCATCGCCGACCTGCCCAAGCAGCAGGTCGACTACCTGGTCAAGGCGTCGATCGTCGGCACCACCAAGGGCCAGGGGGGCAAGGAGCTCGAGAGCCTCAAGGGCGTCACCGTCCCGGTGCGCATCAAGGGTTCGCTCACCGACCCGGGCTACTCGGTCGACGTCGCCTCGCTCGCCACCGACCAGGTCAAGCAGCGTGCCCAGCAGGAGATCGAAAAGGCCCTGCAGAAGCAGCTCGGCGGTGGCGCCGCCACCGAGGGCGGGGCCGCCGGCAGCGGCGACCCGAAGAAGGACCTGATCAACAAGGGCCTCAAGGGGCTGTTCGGCAACTGACGCGTGGCCGGCGCGACCCCGGTTGACCGCTTCGCCGACCGGGTACTCGCCTGGCAGGCGACTCACGGCCGCCATGATCTGCCGTGGCAAAACCCGCGCACCCCCTACCGGGTCTGGATCTCGGAGGTGATGCTGCAGCAGACCCAGGTCGCGACGGTGATCCCGTACTTCGAGCGTTTCGTCGCCGCGCTGCCCGACCCGGCGACCTTGGCCGGGAGCGACGACGACACCCTGCACGCCCTCTGGTCGGGGCTCGGCTACTACCGGCGCGCGCGCCACCTGCAGCGCGCGGCACGCATCGTGCGCGACGTCCACGGCGGCACGCTACCGGACGACCTCGACGCCCTGGTCGCGCTCCCCGGAATCGGCCGTTCCACGGCAGGCGCCATCCTCTCGCTCGGCCACGACATCCCCGCCCCGCTGCTCGACGGCAACGTGCGCCGGGTCTTCTGCCGTCACTTCGCGGTGCCCGGCTGGCCCGGGCTCGCCCGCGTCGAGCGCCAGCTCTGGCGCCTCGCCGAGCGGCACCTGCCACGCACGGATGCCGCCGCCTACAGCCAGGGACTGATGGACCTCGGCGCGCTGGTCTGCACCCCGCGTCGGCCCGACTGCCCCGCCTGCCCGCTCGCCGACGGCTGCCTGGCGCGACTCCAGGGGCTGATCGAACGCCTGCCGGAACCGCGCCCGCGCCGGGTCAACCCGCACAGGCAGACGCGCATGCTGCTGCTGCTCGATGCCGAGGGGCGCCTGCGCCTGGACCGCCGCCCGGGGCAGGGCGTCTGGAGCGGCCTGTTCGCGCCGCCCGAGTGCGCCCACGACGGCGACCCCGAGGCGTGGTGCAGGGAGCACGGACTGGTCACGCGCGGGCGGGCGGAGACCTGGCCCGAGGTCCGCCATGCCTTCAGCCACTACCGACTCGACATCTCGCCCGTCGTGGTGCCGGTCGCGCCCGATCCGACCCGGGTCAAGGAGGAACCGGAGGGCAACTGGTATAAACCGACCCAGGCCCTCGACCTCGGCCTGCCCGCGCCGGTGCGCAGGCTCGTCGAGCGTCTGGCCCAGCGGGAGCAATGAAATGACTCGAACCGTCCACTGCGCGAAGCTCGAGCGCGAGGCCGAGGGTCTCGACGCGCCGCCGATCCCCGGCGATCTCGGCCGACGGATCTATGACGAGGTCTCGAAGGAGGCGTGGCAGGCCTGGCTCGGCCACCAGACCATGCTGATCAACGAGCATCGCCTCGCCGGGTTCGACCCCAAGGCGCGCGCGTTCCTGCGCGAGCAGATGCTCGCGTTCCTCTTCGGCGAAGGTGCGGTCGAGCAACCTGAGGGGTACGTCCCGCCGCCAGGCAAGGACGACTGAGCAGCGCCGCTAACTGCTTGACGCCCCTGCCCTCGATCGGTTTAATACGCCCTCTTCGGCCAGGTAGCTCAGTTGGTAGAGCAGGGGATTGAAAATCCCCGTGTCGGCGGTTCGATTCCGTCCCTGGCCACCA
>JBFIFF010000178.1:0-4819 GCA_041602955.1 Gammaproteobacteria bacterium
TGAACGGGACCCGAGCCTCCTTGGCGATGCAGTCGGAGGCCGCGATCTCGTCGTCGGTGCCGAGTCGCGCCATGCAGGCGTCGGCGATCCAGTGCAGCGGCTCACCGGGGATGGAGCAATCGATACCGGGATCGCCCACCCCGGCGACGAGCGTGGCCGGCGAGGTGGCGAGCAGGAGAGTCGCGATCCGCCGCCACGCCATCTCGAGGCTCAGTCCGCGCCCTTGAGGATCGGCCGCAGGTCGTCGAGCCGGTCGAACAGCTGCCAGACGTAGTCGCCGGTGCCGTTTTCGCGATGGCGGTGCAGGTCGGCGAGGGCCGGGTCGTTGCAGTAGCCTTCGAAGGCCGCGCGGGAGGCCCACTCGACGAGGATCAGGACGTTGCGCGGGGTGACGTCGCCGGCGACCGCTTCCTGGAACTTGCCAAGCGCGACGACGCGGCCGCCGTGGCGCCTGACCTCCTCCACGGAGCGCCGGGAATAGGCGAGGTACTCGTCAGGGTTGGTGACGTTGAAGAGGTTCAGGGCGTAGACGGGTTGGGGCATGGCATCGCCTTCATCGAAGGTATCTGTCCCGTTAACTTCTCCGCGATCCGGGCGATGCGGTGCTGGTCGATCGCCCGGCCGATCGCTCAGGGGTTGCGCACCACCATCACCGAGCAGGGCGCCAGCTCGACGACCCGCGACGAACACGACCCGAGCAGCCGCTGATCGAGCTTCGAGCGGGTTCGCGACGGCATCACGATCAGGTCGACCTCACGCCTGTTCGCCGCCTCGACGATGCTCTCTGCAGGGTGGCCCCGGCACACCTCGCGACTCGAGACGAGGTCCTCCGGCAGGTGCGTGCGCACGTACTCCCCGAGCCGGGTGTCGATCTCCCGCTCGGCCTTCTCGAACGCGTCGTCGGGGAAGAACGACGCCACCAGCGGCATGCCGAACCCGGGGATCACGGTGACCACGTGGAGGTCGGCGCCGTGCGTGCGCGCCTCGCCGATGGCGATCCCGAGCGCGCGCGCGGCGCGGTCGGTCATCTCGAGGTCGACCGGGATCATGATGTGCTTGAACATGAGGTTCTCCCTTGCGCGTGGTCTTGGTCGTGCGAACCGATCGCACGGTGCAGCGGCATCTCCCTGCGCCCCGCTCCTCGCCCAGGGCAGGCACCCCGGTGCCGCCGCGGGCGGGACTCAGTGCGCCCCGGCCGACTCGCCCTCGCCGGGCCTACGTGCCACGCGTCGCCGCTGCATCCATGCGATCAGCGCGAGCAGCAGCAGCGCCGGGACGAACATCCACTCCTTGGCCGGGCGGTCGTTGGGCACGATGACCGCGAGCAGCTCCCAGTCGAAGTCGATGCCCTGTTCCTCCGCCTGGCTGCCGAAGACGATGTTGTCGACGAACAGCCGTCCCGCCTCCTCGCGCAGTTCCAGCCCGACCGCCGCGACCCGGGCTGGGCCGTCCCCCGCCGCCGTGATGCGCAGCGGCACGATCTTCTGCACCAGGTCACCCTCGAGGGTCTCACCCGTGACCTCGACCACCAGCATGGCACCCTCGGCGAGGGTCGCGGCGGTGTCGTAGACCTGCGCCGGCGGCAGGCGCGCATCGGGCGCGTAGATCTCGTCCCACCAGAATCCGGGACGGAACAGAGTGAACGCGATCAGCAGCAGGGCGAGGGTCTCCCACCAGCGGCTCCGGGTCAGCCACCATCCCTGCGTCGCCGCGGCGAACAACAGCATCGCCGTCACCGCCGCGGCCACCGTCACCATCAGGTGCGGGATGCTGGTGATGCCGATCAGCAGCAGGTTGGTGTTGAAGATGAACATGAACGGCAGGATCGCCGTGCGGATGTCGTAGGTGAAGCCCTGGATGCCGGTGCGAATCGGGTCGCTGCGCGCGATCGCCGCGGCGGCGAACGCGGCGAGGCCGACCGGCGGGGTGTCGTCGGCGAGGATGCCGAAGTAGAAGACGAACAGGTGCACGGCGATCAGCGGCACGATCAGGCCGTTCTCGGCTCCGAGCGTGACGATCACCGGGGCCATCAGCGTGGAGACGACGATGTAGTTGGCAGTCGTCGGCAGTCCCATGCCGAGCAGCAGGCTGATCAGCGCGGTGAACAGCAGCATCAGCAGGACGTTGCCGCCCGAGATGAACTCGACGAACTCGGTCATCACCAGCCCGACGCCGGTCAGGGTCACGGTGCCGACGACGATGCCGGCGGTCGCCGTCGCGACGCCGATGCCGATCATGTTGCGCGCCCCGGTGATCAGCCCGTTGCGCAGCTCGACCAGGCCGCGCAGCACCTCGCCGCCCACCGCCCGGCCGCGCAACAGCGCCAGCAGCGGCCGCTGCGAGACGACGATGAAGATCATGAACAGGGTCGCCCAGAAGGCCGACAGCCCAGGCGAGAAGCGCTCCACGGTCAGGCACCAGACCAGCACCACCACCGGCAGCAGGAAGTGCAGCCCGGAGCGGATCGTCGGCCCCACCTCGGGCAGCTCGAGGACCGCGTCGTTGGGGTCGTCGATAATCAGCTCGGGGACGCGCGCGGCGGTCAGCAGCAGCGCCAGGTAGGCCCCGAGCACGCCGGCGGCGACGATCCACACCGCGGCCGCGCCGGCCACGTCCTTGATCCAGCCGATGCCGTAGTAGACGGCGAAGGTCAGCAGCATCAGGCCGATCGCGCTGGCCAGGAAGGCCGCCAGGCTCTGCGCCAGGGTCCGCTGGGTGCGCCGCGGCAGGCCGGTCATGTGCGCCTTGCACGCCTCGAGGTGGACGATGTAGACCAGCGCGATGTAGGAGATGATCGCCGGCAGGATCGCGTGCTTGATCACCTCCAGGTAGGAGATGCCGACGTACTCGACCATCAGGAACGCGGCCGCGCCCATGATCGGCGGGGTCAGCTGGCCGTTGGTCGAGGCCGCCACCTCGACGGCCCCGGCCTTGGTGCCGGGGAAGCCGACCCGCTTCATCAGCGGGATGGTGAAGGTGCCGGTGGTGACGACGTTGGCGATCGACGAGCCGGAGATCAGCCCGGTCGCGCCGGAGGCGACGACGGCCGCCTTGGCCGGGCCGCCACGCATGTGCCCGAGCAGCGAGAAGGCGACCTTGATGAAGTAGTTGCCGGCCCCGGCCTGCTCGAGCAGCGCACCGAACAACACGAACAGGAACACGAAGCCGGTCGAGACCCCGAGGGCGACGCCGAACACGCCCTCGGTCGACAACCACTGGTGGGTCAGCAGTTTGTGGAGGCTCGCGCCCTTGTGCGCGATCACATCCGGCATGACCTGCCCGCCGAGGGTGTAGAACAGGAACACGGCGGCGACGACCATCAGCGGCGGACCGAGCGCGCGCCGCGTCGCCTCGAGGAGCAGCAGCATGCCGAGCCCCCCGGTGACCAGGTCCACGGTGGTCGGCGAACCGGGACGGGTCGCCAGTTCGCTGTAGAAAAGGAACAGGTAACCCGCGCACCACGCCCCGAGGAGGGCGAAGATCCAGTCGGTGACGGGGATGTGGCTGCGCGGCGAGCGATGCAGGGCCGGGAAGGCCGTGAAGGTCAGGAAGATCGCGAAGGCGAGGTGGATCGATCGCGCCTCGGTGTCGTTGAGCACGCCGAACTCGAACAGGAACGGCAGCGGCGAGGCGTACCAGAGCTGGAACAGCGACCAGGCGAGGGGTACCGCGAGAAGCATCTTGCCCGGGAGGCCTGAAGGAACGCGGGCGCCGGTGTCCGCCTGCCTGGCCAGGTCACGGGCCCGGCCCGGGCCGGCGGCTTCCCCGCCTGGCTGCCGGCCCTCAGCCAAGGCCGTCGCTCCGCGTCACAGGACCCGCACGCGTGCGTCTCATACCCGTCGACCGGGCCACCGCAGACGCCGTCGCAGGACACCACCCCGGCGTGCGCCCGTCACAGCCAGCCCCGCTCGCGGTAGTAGCGCTCGGCCCCAGCATGCAGGGGCGCGGCCAGCCCATCCCGGATCATCCGGTCCGGGGTCAGGTCACGCAGGACCGGGTGCCTGGAGCGGAACTGGTCGAAGTTCTCGAACACGGCCCTGACCAGACGGTAGACCAGCTCCTCGTCGACGCTCGCCGAGGTGACGACCGTCGCCAGCACGCCGAAGGTCTCGACCGGCCGGTCGATGCCGTCGTAGATTCCCGCGGCGATCACCGCGCGGCTGTAGTAGGGGTTCTCCGTCACGAGCTTGTCGATGGCGCCGTCCATCACCGCCACGATGTCCGCCTTGCACTGCCGGACCGCGCGGGCCACCGACGGGTTGGGATGGCCCACCGTGTAGACCATGGCCTGGATCCGGTCGTGACAGAGGTAGAGGGACTGCTGTGATGCGGGCAGCTCGGTCACCAGCTGGAAATCGGCCCGGCTCCAGCCCTTGGCCGCCATCACCACCTCCATGGTCGCGCGCTGACCCGAGCCCGGGTTGCCGATGTTGACCCGCCGCCCCTTGAGGTCGTCGAGGACGCGGATGCCGGAATCGCGGCGTGACACCAGCGTGAAGGGCTCGGTGTGGAGGGAGAAGAGCGAGCGCAGGGCCGAGCCGTCACCGCCCGTCGACCTGAACGGCCCACTGCGGTTGACCGCGTGGTGATGGATGTCGGACTGCACCAGGCCGATCTGCATGGTGCCGGCCAGGACGTCGGTGACGTTGGAGACGGAACCCGCCGTATCCAGGGCCTCGCACACCAGCCCCGTCACCTCCCGCTCGGCGATCTGGCAGATGCCGTGGCCGACGGGGAAGTAAACCCCCGTGGAGCTGCCGGTGCCGATGACGATCTCGGCGGCACGTGGCACGGCGGTCGCGGTCAGTATTGCGGCGAA
>JBFIFF010000179.1:0-4790 GCA_041602955.1 Gammaproteobacteria bacterium
GTGGTTGGCGACGAAGTGCGAGAGGTAGTCGCTCTGGTTCGAGGTGCCGCGCAGCGCCCTCCAGGGCACACCGCGCCTTTTTGCCTCGACCAGAAGCTGCGCCAGCAACGTGAATGGCAGCGGGTCGTTGAGGCCGATGGACAGGCGCTCGATCGGGATGCCGTCGAGGGCGTCGGCGAAGTCCTGCGGGGTGTTGATCACCGTGCCGCAGGTGCCGAGCAGCAGCGGATCGACGGTGTCGGCGTCGACCCCGCGGTAGACCGAGTTGCACGGGATCAGGCTGATGGCCGAGGTGCCGGCTTCGAGCAGGGTCTTCAATCGCGCGTTGTAGTCGTGCGGGGTGCCGAGGCCGATGAGCTGGCGCTGGGTCCAGCGCCGTCCGCGGTGCATCGACGGGTAGATGCCGCGGGTGAACGGCGACTGGCCCGGGTAGCCGAGACCGGCGTCGTAACGGCCGGCATCCCAGTCGGCGGGAGTGTAGAGCGGCTTGACCTCGATACCGGAGCGGTTGCGCACCGGGTCGGTCGCGCCCGGGACGGCGTCGATCTCTGCTTCCCAGCGCGCGCGGGCCTGGTCGGAGGCGGGTACCGCTCCTGCCTTGGGGTCGGGCGCCGCGCCGCTCACCGGGTCGCCTCGCGGCGTGCGTGCTCGCACAGTTCGCGCACCTCGGCGGCGATGGTCGTCAGGGCGCTGCCCGGGTGGTAGACGCGCGCGACGCCGGCCTCGAGCAGCGTCCGCTCGTCGGCGTCGGGCACGATGCCGCCGACGATCACCGGCACCTCGCCCAGCCCCGCGTCACGCAGCGCGGTCATCAGTTGCGGCACGATCAGGTGGTCGGTGGCCAGCGAGCTGATGCCGATCAGGTCCACGTCCTCCTCGGTGGCGAGCTTGACCACCGCGGGGATCGACTGCCACGGACCGGTGTAGACCACCTCCATGCCGGCGTCGCGCAGGGCGTTGGCGACCAGCCGGCTGCCGCGGTCGTGGCCGTCGAGGCCGACCTTGGTGACCAGGACCTTGATGGGGACGGTGGCGTGCGCGGTGGCGCTCATGGTGTCTCTCCCCGGGCCAGCAGGCCCATGAAACGGCGCACGATGGTGCGCGGCGCGTCGCGCCCCGGGCGGTACCAGTGCGGTGCCCAGTTCAGCGCGCCGAGCAGCAGCAGGCGCAGCGCGCGACGGGCGTTGGCGTCGGGCAGGTCGAGGGCGGCGACCAGGTCGGCGAGGCGTTTTTCGTAGCGATCGCGCAGCGCGACCAGGGCGCCGACGGCGTCGCCGGCGTCCTCCGGCTGGACGCGCACCACCACGCGTGCGTAGGCGCCACCGTCGAGCAGCGCCTCGAGGTGCGCGGCGCAGGCCGCCTCGAGACGCTCCCAGGGGTCGGAGACGCCGTCGATGGCGCGCTCGACCGCCGCCTCGATGCGCTGCACCCCTTCGTCGTAGACGGCGACGAGCAGGTCGCTCTTGGACGGGAAGTGGCAGTAGATCGAGCCGGGCAGCATGCCGACTGCGGCGGCCAGCTCGCGGGTCGAGGCGGCATGGAAGCCGCGTTCGGCAAACAGGGCCGCGGCGGCGTCGAGCAGCGCCGCGCGGCGGCTGTCCTGGCGTGGGGCGCGTTCCCTGTGTTCGTTGCGTGGCATGGCACTTAAACCAAACGATCGCTTGTTTATATAGCGGTTCGGCGGGCCGTGTCAAAGTGGCCGCTGTGCCACGGCGGGACTAGTATCGGGCCGAATCCACTCGCGCCGGCCAGATGATCGATACCGCACTCCATCCCGCCCGCATCGAGCGCTCCGCGGACGCGGCGGCCCTGCACGTCGCCGGGGCCTGGGTCACCGGTGCGCTGGCCGGTCTCGAGCCGCAGCTGGCCGCGACCGGGCCCGGGCCGCGCACGGTCGATGCCAGCGGGTTGGTCGCCCTCGACACCGGCGGCGCCCTGGCCCTGCGTCGCCTCCTCGACCGGCTGGGCGACGGCCAAGACGCGGTCGAGCTGCGCGGGCTGCGCGAGGAGTACGGGGAGTTGCTGGCGCTGGTCGACGAGCGCCTCGCCGACTTCGTCCGCACGCCGCCCGAGCCGGGGCCCGGTTTCCTGGAGCGGCGCGGCCGCGCCACCGTGGCGCGACTCGCCGAGGTCGCGGCGCTGTTCGCCTTCATCGGCGAGATCAGCCTGGCGCTGCTCGCCACCCTGCGCCATCCGCGCCGGCTGCGCTGGCGCGAGATCGTCGCCGACATCCAGTCCGCCGGCGTCGACGCCCTGCCGATCATCGGCCTGCTGAGCTTCCTGATCGGTATCGTCATCGCCTACCAGGGCGGCGTGCAGCTGCGCACCTACGGTGCCAACATCTACGTCGTCGAACTGGTGGCGTTGACCATGGTGCGCGAGCTGGCCCCGGTGATGGCGGCGGTGATCGTCGCCGGGCGCACCGGTTCGGCCTACACCGCGCAGATCGGCACCATGCAGGTCAACGAGGAGGTCGATGCGCTGCGCACCCTGGGCATCTCGCCGCTGGAGATGCTGGTGCTGCCGAAGCTGCTCGGCCTGATGCTGACCCTGCCGCTGCTGACCATGTTCGCCGACGTGCTCGGCGTGTTCGGGGGCATGGTCATGTCGGCGACCGTCCTCGACGTCACCTTCGAGCAGTTCGTGGCCCGGCTGCCCGAGGTGGTCGACGAGCGGCACTTCCTGATCGGCATCTGCAAGGCGCCGGTGTTCGCCCTGCTGATCGCCGCGGTCGGCTGCTTCCAGGGGTTCCGCGTGCGCGGCGACGCCGACAGCGTGGGGCGCCAGACCACGGTCAGCGTCGTGCAGGGCATCTTCCTGGTGATCGTGGTCGACGCGGCGTTCTCGATCCTCTTCAGCTGGATGGGAATCTGAGGTGCAGGCGTCCGACCCGGTCATCGCGGTGCGCGGGCTGGTCGTGCGCTACGGCCGGCGCACGGTGCTGCACGGCCTCGACCTGGAGGTCGCGCGCGGCGAGGTGTTCGCGCTGGTCGGCGGCAGCGGTGTCGGCAAGACCACGCTGTTGCACCAGCTGATCATGCTCGACGTGCCGTCCGCCGGTTCGATCCGCCTGTTCGGCGAGGAGGTGGCCGGGATCGACGAGCGTGCCGCCGCGCACCTGCGCCGGCGCATCGGCGTGATGTTCCAGCAGGGGGCGCTGTTCAGCTCGCTGACCGTGCTCGACAACGTGGCGCTGCCGCTGCGCGAGCACACCACGCTGGCCGAGGCGACGATACGCGACCTGGCGATGCTCAAGCTCGCGCTGGTGGGGCTGTCGAGCGAGGCGGGACGGCTCCACCCGGCCGAGCTCAGCGGCGGCATGCGCAAGCGGGTCGCCGTGGCGCGCGCCCTCGCGCTCGACCCGGAGCTGCTGTTCCTCGACGAGCCGAGCGCCGGGCTCGATCCGGTCAGCGCCGGGGACATGGACGAGCTGATCGTGCAGCTGCGCGACTCGCTTGGCTTGACCGTGGTGATCGTCACCCACGACCTCGACACGCTGCACCAGGCCACCGACCGCATCGCCTTCCTCGATGCCGGGCACATCATCGGTACCGGCAGCATCGCCGAGTTGCGCGAGGCCCCCCACCCGGTGCTGCGGGCCTACTTCCACGGGCCGCGCGGGTGCGCGGCGGCGGGTGCGGCATGAGCGCCGGTCGTCTCCGTGAGGACGGGCGACACGCTGGCGCCGGCGCGGTCGCTCCCCTAACATCGCCCCTTCCTGCGCTGATGCGCGCCGCGCCTGGCCTCCTTGGGGAGTGGTGATGCAGTCCCGTCCCGCCTACGCCGCCGTCGGCCTCTTCGTCGTCCTGCTCTCCGGCGCGATCATCGCCGCCGTGGCCTGGTTCGGTCTCGGCGACCCGAAGCCGGCCTCCACCCCTTACCTGACCTACATCACCGATTCGGTCGCCGGGCTGCGCGAGAACTCGACGGTGCGCTACCGTGGTGTCGACGTCGGCCGCGTCGGCGCCATCGACCTCGCTCCCGCCGACCCGGGCCGCGTGCGGCTGCGGCTCGACATCGATCGCGAGATTCCGATTCTGACCGACACCGTGGCGCGGCTGTCGACGCAGGGGTTGACCGGCCTCTCCTATATCGAACTGACCAGCGAGGGGGCGGGCGAGCCGCTGCAGGCGCGGGAGGGTGAGCCCTACCCGGTGATCCGCAGCGTGCCGACGCTGATGGGGCGCCTCGACACCGCCGGTGGCGAACTGCTGGCGCGCGTCGATGGCGCCACCCGCGAGCTGGCCGAGGCCGCGCAGCGCATCGGCGCGCTGTTCGACGAGGCGAACCGCACGGCGGTCAGTGACACCCTCGCCGACCTGCGCCGGCTGGCGGCGACACTCGGCGCGCGCGCCGACGCCCTCGGCCTCGGGCTCGACGGCGCGGCACGTGCCGGCGAGAGGCTGCCGGGCCTGGTGGCGACCGCCGAGCGCACGCTGGTCGGGCTCGACCGCCACGCCGGTGCGTTGGCCGACGCGGCGCGCGCCATCGAACGTCTTGCCGACACGCTCCGCGTCGAGGGCGAGCGTCTCGGCGACGGCATCGAGCGCACCACGTCCCTGACCGAGCGGGAGCTGGTGCGCTTCGCCAGCGAGACGCAGCCGGCCCTGGCCCGGACGCTGCGCGAGCTGGAGGATGCGGCCGGCGCGCTGCGCCGCCTCGGCGAGGCGCTGGAGCGCGACCCGTCCCTGTTGCTCTATGGCCACCGCGACCGCCGTCTCGGTCCCGGCGAGGGAGGTGCCCGATGAGACGCTCCGCCACCGTGCTGGCGACGCTGCTGCTGACGACGA
>JBFIFF010000180.1:0-4777 GCA_041602955.1 Gammaproteobacteria bacterium
CCCACCAGCCGATCTGCACCGTCTACCTGCGCTACGCCCACGCCGTCGACCTCGACGGCCCGCTGCGCGGCGTGCTCGGCGGCACCACCCAGTGGCTGGTCGACCGCAGCGCGACCGGTACCCCGGGCGTGGTCGCCGCGGTCGTCAGCGCGGACGGGCCGCACATGGCGCATGACCGCGCGACGCTGGCCCAACGCGTCGGCGCCGAGGTGGCCCGGCTGTTCCCGGCCTGGGCAGCGCCGGTCGAGAGTCTGGTGATCCGCGAGAAGCGTGCCACCTTCGCCAGCGTCGCCGGCATCGAGGCGCACCGTCCGCCGGCCGCGACGCCGCTCGCCGGCTGCTGGCTCGCCGGGGACTGGACCGCCACCGGCCTGCCGGCGACCCTCGAAGGGGCCGTTGTCAGCGGGGTACAATCCGCGCACGCCGTCGTCGCCGCCCTGCGGGGCGGTGGGTAACCGCTCCGGAGAACCGCCCCGATGTCGACCGCCCCGCCCGACGGTTACCGCCCCGCATCCGACCTGCTCGCCGGGCGCGCCATCCTGGTCACCGGGGCCGGCGACGGCCTCGGCAAGGCCGCTGCACTGGCCCTCGCCGGCCACGGCGCCACGGTGGTGCTGCTCGGGCGCAAGGTGAAGCCGCTGGAGCGGGTCTACGATGCCATCGAGCAGGCCGGCGGGCCGCAGCCCGCGATCTACCCGATGAACCTCGAGGGGGCCGCGCCGCAGGACTACGAGGAGCTTGCCTCGCGCATCGGCGACTCGCTCGGGCGCCTCGACGGCCTGCTGCACAACGCCGCGCAGCTCGGTACCCTGACCCCGCTGCGCCTCTACGAGCCCGAGATCTGGGCGCGCGTCATGCAGGTCAACGTCAACGCGCCCTACCTCCTCACCCGCGCCTGCCTCGACCTGCTGATGGCCGCCGAAGACGCGTCGATCGTGTTCAGCGCCGATCGCGTCGGTCGTCACGGACGCGCCTACTGGGGCGCCTACGGGGTGTCGAAGTTCGCTTGCGAGGGGATGATGCAGATTCTCGCCCACGAGCACGAGGGCACCAGCAGCGTACGCGTCAACAGCCTCGATCCCGGGGCGGTGCGCACCAGCGGTTACCTGGCCGCCTACCCCGGGATCGACCCCAACACCCTCCCGCTGCCCGAGACGGTGATGCCCTGGTACCTGTGGCTGCTCGGCCCCGACAGCCGCGGCGTCACCGGTCAGGCGCTCACCGTGGCGTCGGCGGACGCCCCGGAGTGATCCGCTCGGACGCTTCGCCCTGACCGACGGGGCAGAGCGTTCGCAGGCAGCAGCCGTCGCACCGCGGGCGCACCCCGCAGTGCGCCTTGCCGTGGCGGACGATCAGGGCGTGGTACGCGTTGAACAGCGGCGTATCCGGACCCAGGGCCCGTTCGAACGCGGCGCGCAGCGCCTCGTAGCCCGGGTCGCCGTCGAGCAGCCCAAGCCGCGCGAACAGGCGCCGGGTGTAGGCGTCGACCACGAAGACCGGGCGACCGAAGGCATAGAGCAGGATGTCGTCGGCGGTCTCGGGACCCACCCCGTGCACGTCGAGCAACGCGGCGCGCAGCCGGGCGGTCGGCCAGTGCCTCAGTCGCCCCATGCCGCCGTGGCCGACGATCCAGCGGCAAACGGCACGCAACCGTTGCGCCTTGACGTTGAAGTAGCCTGACGGCCTGAGCAGGGACGCGACCCGCGCGTGCGGGAGCGCGAGCAGCACGTCGGGATCGAGCGCACCCGCGGCGTCGAGGTTGGCGATCGCGCGCTCGACATTGCGCCACGCCGTGTTCTGGGTCAGCACCGCGCCGACGACCACCTCGAACGGTGTCCGGGCCGGCCACCAGTGCTGCGGGCCGTAGCGATCGAACAGGCGCCGGTAGACCGCCCGCAGCCGTCGCGGCGGCAGCGTCGGGAGCACCCGGATCAGTCCCTGAAGTTGCTGAACTGTAGCGGCAGGTCGATGTCGTCGGCGCCGCGCAGCAGCGCGATCACCTGCTGCAGGTCGTCGCGCTTCTTGCCGGTGACGCGCACCTGGTCGCCCTGGACCTGCGCCTGCACCTTGAGCTTGGTCGCCTTGATGCGCTTGACCAGGTCGCGGGCCAGGTCGCCGTCGACGCCGTGGCGCAGCGTCACCTGCTGGCGCGCCTGACGGCCCGACTGCTCGGGCTCGCCGAGCTCGAGACAGCCGGTGTCGATCTTCCGCTTGGCCAGCTTGCCGCGCAGGATGTCGAGCATCTGCGCGAGCTGGAACTCCGCCTCGGCGACCAGCGTGACGACGTGGTCGGCACGCTCGAAGCGGGCGTCGACCCCCTTGAAGTCGAAGCGGGTGGCCACCTCGCGGCTGGCCTGGTCGACGGCGTTGGTCACCTCGTGGAGGTCGACCTCGGAGACGATGTCGAAGGAGGGCATCCGCGGATGCTAACTCACTCGGCCTTGGTCCCGTTAGCAGCCCCGCCGCGTGGTCACCCCGGCCGCGGTCTCGATGCGCAGCGCTGCGTGATCAGTTCCGCTGGCCTCCCCCGCGCCGTCCGCGCCGTGCCGGGTCGCCGTCGTGACGGCCGCGCCTGGGCAGGTCGGGCGGCTCGAGACCCGCGGCCTGGTACAGCGCCGTCATCTCGCGTGACCCCAGGTCGCGCCAAGTGCCGGGACGCAGCTCGCGCTCCAGGCGCACCGGTCCATAACGCACCCGGATCAGCCGGCTGACGGTGTGGCCGAGCGCCTCCCAGAGGCGGCGCACTTCACGCTTGCGGCCCTCGCGCAGGACCACGTGGTACCAGCGGTTGGCCCCCTCGCCGCCCGCCTCGACCACCTGCTCGAAGCTCGCCGGGCCGTCGTCGAGCTGCATGCCGGTGGTGAGCTGGCGCTGCTGCCCGGCAGTCACCTCGCCCAGCACGCGCACCGCGTACTCGCGCTCGACGCCGGCGGAGGGGTGCATCAGCCGGTGCGCGAGGGTGCCGTCGGTGGTCAGCAGCAGCAGGCCGGCGGTGTTGATGTCGAGACGCCCGACCGGGATCCAGCGCCCCGCCTGGATGGCCGGCAGCGCCGCATAGACGGTCGGCCGACCCTCGGGGTCGCGGTGCGTGACCAGTTCGCCGACCGGCTTGTGGTAGGCGATCACGCGCGGCGTCTGGCGGGTGGCGCGTTCGACCGGGAGGCGTCGGCCGTCGAGGCAGATCTGCTCGGCCCCGGTGACCTGCTGGCCCAGCGTGGCCGTGACGCCGTCGACGGTGACACGACCGGCGCGGATCCACGTCTCGATCTCGCGCCGCGAGCCGTGGCCGGCGCGGGCCAGCAGTTTCTGCAGCCGTTCCGGCGGCTGCGGGATTGGCGCGGAAGGTTTCAGTGCAGGGACTCGCTGCCGGGCCGGGCGACGGTCTCGGCAGCGCCCGGCGCATCATCGTCCGGATCCGCGTCGGCACCCGCCTCGCGCGGTGACGCCTCCCCGCCCTGCTCCACCGCTGCGGCGGCCTCGGCCAGGTCGCGCAGCTCGGGGTCGAAGGCGTCGAGGTCGACCTGCGGTGGCGCCTCGTCCTCGAGTGCCAGCTCGGCGTTGAGGCCGTCGATGTCACGCAGCTCGCTCAGGGTCGGCAGTTCGTCGAGGCTCTTGAGTCCGAAGTAGTCGAGGAACTTGCGCGTGGTGCCGTACATGCCCGGCTTGCCGGGCACGTCGCGGTGACCGACCACGCGCACCCACTCGCGCTCGACCAGCGTGCGCATGATCGAGCTGGCGATGGTCACGCCGCGCACGTCCTCGATCTCGGCACGGGTGATCGGCTGGCGGTAGGCGATCAGCGCCAGGGTCTCGAGCAGCGCGCGCGAGTAGCGGCTCGGCCGCTCGTCCCACAGCCGCGAGACCCACTCGGCGAGATCGGGGCGCGACTGCACGCGGTAACCGCTGCCGACCTCGACCAGTTCGATGCCGCGCTCGGCGTAGTCCTCGGTCAGCGCCAGCAACGCCTGGCGCAGGTCGCCGCGTGGCGGGGCTTCGCCCTCGGGGAACAGCCGCTCGAGAGCGTCGAGGTCGAGCGGCCTTCCGGCGGCGAGGAGGGCCGCCTCGATGATGTTCTTGAGCTGGTTCGCTTCCATGGTTCCTCCGTCGGGCTCAGCTCTCGAGGGGCAGCTCGGGACTCGCCTCGTCCCCGGTCGCGCGCACGTGCAGCGGACCGAACGGCTCCGCCTGCGCGATCTCGATCAGCGTCGCCTTGAGCAGTTCGAGCACGGCCAGCATCGAGACCACCACCCCCGCGCGCCCCTCCTCGGGGGCGAAGAGCTGGCTGAACTCGGTGAAGCGGTCGCGCTTGAGACGGGTCAGCAGCAGCGACATGCGCTCGCGCACCGACAGCGGCTCGCGCTCGACCTGGTGGTGGGAGAACATCTCGGCGCGGCGCAGCACCGCGGCCAGGGCCCCGAGCAGCTCGCGCAGTTCGACCTGCGGCTCGATGCGGTTGACCTTGCGCGCCGCCACCTCGACCTCGGCCGGGAACACGTCGCGCTCCAGGCGCGGCATCTCGTCGAGCCCCTCGGCGGCCTGCTTGAAGCGCTCGTACTCCTGCAGGCGGCGCACCAGCTCGGCGCGGGGATCCTCCTCCTCGCCGTCTTCGCTCACCGGGCGCGGCAGCAGCATGCGCGACTTGATCTCGGCGAGCATCGCCGCCATCACCAGATACTCGCCCGCGAGCTCGAGCTCGAGCGCCTGCATGAGGTCGATGTACTGCATGTACTGCGCGGTGATCTCGGCCACCTTGATTCCGAGAATGTCGAGGTTCTGC
>JBFIFF010000181.1:0-4773 GCA_041602955.1 Gammaproteobacteria bacterium
ACGCGCGACGGCCGCCTTCGAGGGGGCGCGCGACCGGGTGCAGCGCTTTCTCAACGCCGCCGATCGACGCGAGATCGTCTTCACGCGCGGCACCACCGAGGCGCTCTACCTGGTCGCAGCCAGCTTCGGCGGCCAGCGCGTCGGCGCCGGCGACGAGATCATCCTGACCGGCATGGAGCACCACTCCAACATCGTGCCCTGGCAGCTGCTCGCCGAGCGCACCGGGGCGACGCTGAAGGTGGTGCCGTTCAGCGACGCCGGCGTGCTCGACCTCGACGCCTACGCCGGACTGTTCTCCCCGCGCACCCGGCTGGTCGCCCTGATCCATGTCTCCAACGCGCTCGGGACCGTCAACCCGGTCGACGAGATGATCGCCACCGCGCACGCCCACGGCGTGCCGGTGCTGGTCGACGGGGCCCAGGCCGTGGCCCATACCCCGGTCGACGTGCAGGCTCTGGACTGCGACTTCTACGTCTTCTCGGGGCACAAGATCTACGGCCCCAGCGGCATCGGCGCGCTCTACGGCCGGCGGGAGCTGCTCGAGGCGATGCCGCCGTGGCAGGGCGGCGGCGACATGATCCGCACGGTCGCCTTCGAGGGCTCGACCTGGGCCGACCCGCCCTACCGCTTCGAGGCGGGCACCCCGCACATCGCCGGTGCGGTGGGACTCGCGGCGGCGCTCGACTACGTCGACGCCATCGGCCTGCCGGCGATCGCGGCACACGAGACCGAGCTGCTCGCCTACGGTACCGCCGCGCTCGCCGGGGTCCCCGGGCTGCGCCCGATCGGCACCGCGCCGGACAAGGCGGCGATCTTGTCGTTCGTGATCGACGGCGTGCACGCCCACGACATCGGCACCGTGCTCGACTTCGAGGGGGTCGCGGTGCGCGCCGGCCACCACTGCGCCATGCCGGTGATGACCCGCTACGGCGTGCCGGCCACGGTGCGGGCGTCGCTCGGCCTGTACAACACCCGCGACGACATCGACGCCCTGGTGCGTGCGCTCGGCCGGGTGACGGAGATGTTCGGCTGATGTCGGACCTGCGCGAACTCTACCAGGAGGTGATCCTCGATCACGGTCGCAAGCCGCGCAATTTCGGCCCGTTGCCGGAGGCAAACCGCCACGCCAATGGCCATAATCCGCTCTGCGGCGACCAGGTGCGGGTGCACCTGCAGGTCGCGGACGGCGTGGTCCGGGCCGTGCGCTTCGAAGGGATCGGCTGCGCGATCTCCACCGCCTCGGCATCGCTGATGACCCAGGCGCTCACGGGACGCCCCGAAGCCGAGGCGCGGCAGCTGTTCGACGAGTTCCACGAGCTGGTGGCCGGTGACGGCGCCAGCGGAGAGCACCTCGGCAAGCTGATCGTCTTCGCCGGGGTGCGCGAGTACCCGTCGCGCGTGAAGTGCGCGACACTGGCATGGCACACCCTGCAGGCGGCCCTCCAGGACGACGGCCGAGAGGTGACGACAGAGTGAACCGGTCGACGGATCATGTGAACACGACCGATGCAGGCACGGCGCCCGCAGAGCAGGCGACGGCCGTCGATGCCGCCGAGTTGCGCGAGCAGGTCATCGACGCCCTGCGCGAGGTCTACGACCCGGAGCTGCCGGTCAACATCTACGACCTCGGCCTGATCTACACCTGCGAGGTCGATGCGCAGGGGCGGGTGGTGGTCGAGATGACCCTGACCGCACCCGGCTGCCCGGTGGCGCAGACCTTCCCCTACTCCGTGGAGTGCGCGGTGCGCGCGGTGCCCGGTGTCAGCCAGGCCCACGTCGAGCTGGTCTGGGAGCCACCCTGGACGCAGGAGCGCATGAGCGAGACGGCACGGCTGCAGCTGGGTTTCTTCTGAAGGGCGGGAATGGCTGACTGGATCGACGTCGCCCCGGCCGACGAGTTCACGCCCGGGACCTGGCACGTGGTCGAGATCGACGGCGCGCCGATCGCCGTGTTCAACGTCGCCGGCCACTACTACGCGGTCGAGGACCTCTGCACCCACGACGGTGGCGAGCTGGCCGGCGGCGACCTCGAGGGCACCGAGGTGGTTTGCCCGCGCCACGGCGCACGCTTCTGCCTGCGCAGCGGGAAGGCATTGACCCCGCCCGCCTACGATCCCATCGACATCTTCCCGACCCGCGTCCACGACGGCATCGTCCAGGTGCGCGACGACCGCTGGGACTGAGCCGCCGCCCCACCGTGCGGGCCCCGGTATACTCCCCTCGGCGGCAGGATACCGCCGACCCGGAGGCCATGATGACCGTGCGCACCCTCACCGCCGGCCCGCTGGCGGCCCTGCTCCTCGCCGCGCTGCTGGCCGGCTGCGCGATCCGCCCCCCCACCCCGCCCGATCCCCTGATCGACACCCTGGTCGACGGCGCGAGCGGCACGCCGCTTGACCGCGCGGCCCTGTTCGCGCGCATGGCCGACGCCGACGTCGTCTACCTCGGCGAGGTGCACGACAACCCGCACCACCACGCACGCCAGCGGGAGGTCCTGCGGGCACTGCTCGACGCGGGGCGCCGGCCGACCCTGGCGATCGAGTTCTTCGGCGCCGAGCAGACCGGCTGGCTGATGGACTACGCCCAGCCCCTGGAGCAGGGGCAGATGGCGCGCAGCGGCCCGGTGTCGGAACGCATCCTGCGCCGCCGCGTCGGCTGGGACGACGAGGACGACGACCGCTGGGAGCGCTACGGGCCGCTGCTCGAGAGCGCGCGCGACCACCGCCTGCCGGTGCTGGGCATCGACCTGCCCCCGGCGCTGCGCCTGCGCCTCCAGCGCGTTGGCCGCGCCGGCCTGTCGCCGGTCGAGGTGGCCCAGCTGCCCCCCGACGCCGCGGACCAGCCTGCCTACGCCGGGGTGATGACCGAGCGCCTCGGCCAGGCCCATTGCGGCTACGGCACGCCGGAGAGCGTCGCGCGGCTCTACGACACCTGGCTGGCGCGCAACGACGCCATGGCGGCCGGCATCGTCGCCGCGCTCGACGACCCCGAGCACCGCCCCGTGCTGGCGATCGTCGGCGCCGGGCACATCGAGCATGGCCAGAACGTGGTGCGCCGTGTCGCCGAACTGCGGCCGGGGACACGCCAGCTCGCCGTCGGCCTGCGCCCGGTCACCGTGCCGCCGCGCCCGCTCGCCGATCACCTCGCGCCGACCGTCCACGACGGCGTCGACTTCGGCCCCGCCTACGAGGTGTTCTGGTTCACGCCGCTGCAGGAACGTGAGGACCCCTGCGAGCGCTACCGCGAGATCCTGCGCAAGCGCCACGGGCCGAAGACGGAGGCGGCTGGGTCGTGAGTGCTGGCCCCGCTCCGACCCGCGGCTTCCTCGCTTTCCTGCTGCTCACCGCCGTGCTCTGCGGCGGCCTGGTGATGGTCATCGAGGTGCTCGGCTCGCGCGTGATCGGGCCGTTCTTCGGCGTGAGCCTGTTCGTCTGGACCTCGCTGATCAGCGTGGCGCTGATCGCGCTGTCGTTCGGCTACGCGGTCGGTGGCTGGCTCGCCGACCGGCGTGACCGGCCCGGCTGGCTCTACGCCATCATCGCGCTGGCCGGCCTGGCGACGCTGCTGGTGCCGCTGCTGCGCGGCCCCGTCATCGCGCTGAGCGTGCCGCTCGGCCTGCGCGCCGGCAGCTTCACCGCGACCCTCATGCTGTTCGGGCCCGCCCTCGGCCTGCTCGGCATGGTGTCGCCCTACCTGGTCAAGCTGGCGAGCCGCCAGACCCGCGGCCTCGGCATGACCGTCGGCGGCTTCTACGCGCTCTCCACCCTGGGCAGCGTCGCCGGCACGGTGCTGACCGGCTTCGTGCTGATCGCGCTGCTCGGCGTCGACCGCATCTTCCAGCTGGCCGGCACGCTGCTGCTGCTGCTCGCGGCCAGCTATTTCGTCCTCTTCGCCCGCCGCCCGGCGGCCGCCGCGCTGCTGCTGTTGGCCGTGCCCGGCTGGTTCGGTGGCGAACCGCAGGTCGACCGGGTGATGGCCAACGGCACGCGGGTCACCGAGATCGAGACCGTCGACAGCCACTACGGGCGGTTGCAGGTGCTCGACTACAGCGGCGGCGGGGTGCGCAACCGCGAGCTGGTGATCGACGGCCTGGTGCAGGGCGGCATCGATCTGAACACCGGGCTCGCCGTCTACGAGTACCCGTACTTCCTGAAGTTCCTGCCCGTGGCGCTGCAGCCGAGCGGTCGCCGCGCGCTGGTGATCGGCCTCGGCGCCGGCATGGTGCCGGCGTGGTACGTGGCGCGTGGCGTCACCGTCGACGTGGTCGACATCGATCCGGATGTGGTCGCGCTGGCGCGGCGTCATCTCGGCTTCGCGACCAACGGCGCGGTGTTCATCGAGGACGCGCGCACCTTCCTCGCCCGCCCCGGCCCGGCCTACGACTACATCCTGCTCGATGTGTTCAGCGGCGACGTGACCCCGGGTCACCTGCTCAGCCGCGAGGCGCTGGCGCTGGTGGCGGAGCGGCTGGCGGAGGGCGGTGTCCTCGCGGTGAACCTGATCGGCAGCCTGGGTGCGGACAACTACATGACGGCGTCGGTGGTCGCCACGCTGCGCACCGCGTTCGACGTCGTCGACGTGGTGCCGACCTTCGACCCGGCGGGCAACCCGACCGGTGAGGGCAACCTGATCCTGCTCGCCTACCAGGGGCCGTGGCGCGACGTTACGCCGCGGATCATGACCCCGGTGCACCGGCTGGCGGAGGCGGGCGTACGCGGCAACCTGGGGCGACGCTACCGGTTCCCGGAGGGGACCGGGGCGATCGTCCTGAGC
>JBFIFF010000182.1:0-4766 GCA_041602955.1 Gammaproteobacteria bacterium
CCGCGAAGGCGGCGAGGTCGCCGGCAAACGAGGCACCGGAAAAAACATCCAAAAAGGCACCGAAGAAAAAGCCAAAGAAAAAACCGAAGAAGAAGCCGAAGAAGGAGACGAGGAAGGAGGCGAGGAAGAAGTCGAACAAAGAGGCAGGCAAGGCGGTGAAGAGCACGGCCAAGCAGGGCACCAAGCCGGCCGGGAAGGCCGGGAAACCCGCCCGGGCGCGACCGAGGTCGTCGTGAGCCGCATCCTGGTGGTCGAGGACGAGGCGGCGATCCGCGAGATGGTACGCTTTACGCTGTCGCGCTCCGGCTTCGAGCTGGTCGAGGCGGCCGACGCGGCCACCGCGCGCGAGCGCCTGGCCGAGGGCGGCATCGACCTGGTGCTGCTCGACTGGATGCTGCCCGGCGCGTCGGGACTGGATCTGCTGGCGCAGCTCAAGCGCGATCCGGCCACGGCCCGGCTTCCGGTGATCATGCTCACCGCGCGTGCCGAGAGCGGTGACAAGGTGGCCGGTCTCGAGGGCGGCGCCGACGACTACGTGACCAAGCCGTTCTCGCCGGCCGAGCTGACCGCGCGCATCCGCGCCGTGCTGCGCCGTGCCGGCGAGGCGCTGCCCGACGATCACGGGAGGCTCGAACTCGGTGGCCTGACCCTCGATCCGATCAGCCACCGCGTGGCCGTCGACGGCACGCCGCTGGAGGTCGGGCCGACCGAGTTCCGCCTGCTGGCGTTCTTCCTGCGCCACCCGGAGCGCGCCTACACCCGCGCCCAGCTGCTCGACGCGGTCTGGGGACGCGACGCGGTGCTGGAGGAGCGCACCGTCGACGTCCACATCCGCCGCCTGCGCGCACTGCTCGAGCCGAGCGGCCGCGACCGCCTGGTGCAGACCGTGCGCGGTCACGGTTACCGCTTCTCCGGGAAGGAGGCGTGACCGCCGCGCGCCCATGGTGGGTGGTCGAACTCGGCGTGCTCGCCACCGCGCTGGTTCTCGGTTCGCTGCCGTGGTTCGCCGGTGCGGGCGGTGCGGCGGTGGTCGCGACGATGCTCGGCGCATTGCTGGCATGGCACGCGCTCCAGGCGACCCGGATGGTGGCGTGGCTGCGCGACGAGGTCGACGCGGCACGCGAGCTGCCGGGTCTCTGGGGCCTGCTCGCACGCGAACACGCCCGGAGGCTGCGCCGCGCACGCAAGAAGTGGCGGCGTGACCATCGTCATCGCAAGCGCCTCGGCGCCGCGGTCGCCGCGCTGCCCGACGCGGTCGTCATCCTCGACCCGCAGCAGCGCATCGAGTGGTGCAGCCCGCAGGCCGCCGGACTCCTCGGCATCGACCCCGAGACCGCCGAGGGACGCCCGCTGCGCGAGCTGGTGCCGGTCCCGGAACTCGGGGCCATGCTCGAACAGGAGGCGAACGACGAGCCGCGCCGGGTGGCGTCGCCGCGCGATCCCTCGGTGATCCTGTCGCTGCGGCTGATCGCGCTGCAGAAGGGTCGCTTCGTGCTGCTGGCGCGCGACGTCACCCAGCTGCACAACCTCGACCGCGTGCGCCAGGACTTCATCGCCAACGTCTCGCACGAGCTGCGCACGCCGCTGACCGTGCTGCGCGGTTTCCTCGAGTCGATGGAGGGCGACCCGGCGGTGGCCGGGGAGTGGGCCGATGCGATCGGGACCATGCGCACGCAGGCCGGGCGGATGCAGTCGCTGACCGAGGACCTGATGACCCTGTCGCGGCTCGAACTCGGCACGCCGGACGCCGGGGAAACGGCGGTCGACGTCGCCGCGCTGCTCGATGAACTGGCTGAAGAGGCGCACACGCTCTCCGGCGAGGCGGGCCACGTCATCGCGATCGAGGCGGAGCGCGGGCTGCAGCTCTTCGGCCTGGCCCGCGACCTGCGCAGCGCCTTCGCCAACCTGGCGTTCAACGCGGTGCTGCACACGCCGCCGCGCAGCCGCATCCGCATCACCTGGAGCGCCGAGGGTGACGGGGCACGCTTCGCGGTGCGCGACACCGGCGACGGCATCGCCGCCGAACACCTGCCGCGCCTGACCGAACGTTTCTACCGCGTCGATCCGAGCCGCTCGCGCGGTTCGGGTGGCACCGGGCTCGGCCTGGCGATCGTCAAGCACGTGCTGCTGCGCCACGACAGCGCGCTCGAGGTGACGAGCAAGGTCGGCATCGGCAGCACCTTCAGCTGCCGTTTCCCGGCGGCGCGGGTGCGGCGGGATCCGACCGTCGCCACTTCGCCCACCGCTCCCTAGGCGCCGCGATCCGGGCGGGCGCGGCTGCGGGGGTCGCTCCGGCGTGGGCTCGTTGCCGTGGGCTCTCGCAGGGCATGGCCTCCGGCGCGATCACGCCCGGGCCGGTTGTCTGCAGTTCAGGGCGTGTCCGCAGCCAGCCGGTCGAGCATGTCGACCAGCCGGCGCTTCTCCGCTGCGCTGAGACGGGCGGCGATGGCCGCGTCGTGCGCGCGCACCTGGGGCTTGAGCGCGCCCAACAGACGCGTGCCCGCCACGGTCAGGTGCAGGGCGTGGGCACGGCGGTCGCGCCGCCTGCGCTCGACCAGGCCACGCCTCTCGAGACCGTCGAGGACGGTGACCACGCTCGAGCGCTCGATGCCGACTGCGCGCGAGAGCGCGGTCTGGGTCAGCCCCGGGTTGGCGTCGACCAGGGTCAGGGTCGAGAACTGGATCGGCGTGATCGAGCCGTCGCCGACGAGCTCGAGGAAGTGGTCGACCACGGCGTTCTGCGCGAAGCGCAGGTGGAAACCGACCAGCCCGAGTAGCAGGTCGAATTCGGTGCACCCCGAGGTCTGGTCGTCCCAGCGTGCCTGACGGCGGGCGCGGCTCACGCCGTCGCCTCCACCTGCCGGCGGAGCAGGAAGCGGCGCGCCTTGCCGGTCGCGGTGCGCGGGATGGCGTCGATGAAGTGGATGTTGCGCGGCACCTTGTAGATCGCCAGCCGCTCCTTGGCATGCGCGGTGATGGTCTCGGCGAGCGCGTCGCGGTCGTCCACCGACTCGTCGGCGACCACGAACAGGTGCAGGCGCACCAGGCCGTCGACGTTGGCCGCGCCGACCAGCGCGGTCTCGGTAACGCCGGCGACGGCGATCACCACGTCCTCGATCTCGGTCGGGTAGACCCACTGACCGGAGATCTTGAGCATGTCGTCGTCGCGCCCCTGGTGGTGCCAGAACCCATCGGTGTCGACGGCGTACATGTCGCCGGTGCGGTACCACTCCCCGACGAAGGTGGCGCGCGACTTGGCCTGGTGATTCCAGTAACGGTCGCCGACCGAGCTCATGCGCACCCACAGGCTGCCGGGGAAGTCGGGTGCCTCGACCGGCTCGCCGTTGTCGACGGTCAGGCGCACCTCGGCCCACGGCAGCGGCCGGCCGCTGCTGCCCGGAAGGTGCGCCTCGGGGCGGTTGCCGAGGAAGAAGAAGACCGATTCCGAGGTGCCGATGCCCTCGAGGATCGGCTTGCCGGTCGCCTCACGCCAGCCGTCGAACAGCGGCACCGGCAGCTTCTCGCCGGCCGAGCAGAACCGGCGCACCGTGGCAAAGGCCGGGTGGGCGGCGGCACCCTCGTGCAACAGGTTGCGGTAGAGCGTGGGCACCGAGTAGAAGACCGTCGGCCGGTGCTGCTCGACCAGCGCGAGAATGCGCGCCGGGTCGGGCCACCGGTCGTCGAGGACCACCGTCGCACCGGCACTAAGGCCGCCGAGCAGGGAGTGCCCCAGCGCGTAGGCGAAGAACAGCTTCGAGGTCGAGAAGATCACGTCGCCGGGCCCCACTTCCATGTAGCCGGCCATGTAGTCGGCGGCGATGGCGACGTCCTTGTGCAGGTGGACGACGGCCTTCGGCTTGCCGGTGGTGCCCGAGGTGTAGATCCAGAACGCCATGTCGTCGGCGGCCACCGGGTAGGGGGCGCCGGCCGGTCCGGCGTCGGCCAGGGTGGCGAGCGGCACGACGCCGTCACCCGCGCCGTCGCTGACCAGTGTCGGAGGCTCGACGAGCCCGTCGACCGCTTCGCGGCAGAGCGGCAGGAGGTCGGCGTCGGCGAGCAGCACGCGGCAGCGGCTGTCGGTCACCGCGTGGCGCAACTCCGCCACGCTGGCGCGCAGGTTGTAGGCGACCGCGACGGCGCCGAGGTGCACCGCGCCGAGCCATGCGGCGACCATCGCCGGGCTGTCCTTCATCAGCATGAGGACGCGGTTCTCGGGTTGCACGCCGAGGGTGCGCAGCCCGGCCGCGGCGCGCGCCGTGCGCTCGGCCAGTTCCGCGTAGCTCAGTTCGCTGTCGTGGTAGCGCAGGGCCGGCGTGGCGGCCGTGGCGGGATCGGCGGCGCGCGCGAGCACCGTGGCGACGGCGTTGTACAGCGGGGTTCCGCTGTCGGACATGGCTCCTCCTCCACGCTCCCGGGTTGCCGGCGCCGCGTCACGGGAGGGCGGCCGTCGCTGTCTGCGCAGCGGGGGATGCGTCGGCTCAGGGTAGGCCAAAACTGTTCGAAGCACAACAGTTAGCATTCAAACAGTACGGCTGGTCGGCGCTGGCGACGGCGCTGTAACCGTTCTGTCACACAACGCTCATCACCGTGTCACATGCGTTGGCTAGGATGCGGGCCGTGGAGCCATGGAGGCTCGCGCCGCCACGGCAGGCTGCCACCCCGAATGACCTAAGAACGTCACAAGGAGTGATCACGTGATCAAGCAGACCCTGATCGCCGCCGCGGCCGGCCTGGCCCTGGCCACCGGCGTGCAGGCCCAGCAGGCC
>JBFIFF010000183.1:0-4730 GCA_041602955.1 Gammaproteobacteria bacterium
CAGCATGCGCACGCCGTGGGCACGCAGGTCGCGCATCACCTCGACCACCTCGTCGAGCTCCTCGCCGAGGCCGACCATCAGCCCCGATTTGGTGGGCACCTCCGGGCACGCCTTGCCGAACGCCTCGAGCAGCTTCAGCGAGCCGGCGTAGTCGGCCCCGGGCCGCGCCGCCCGGTAGAGCCTCGGTACGGTTTCGAGGGTGTGGTTGAAGACGTCCGGCGGGTCGGTGCGCAGCCGCGCGATGGCCACCTGCTCGCGGCCGCGGAAATCGGGCACCAGGGTCTCGACGTGGATCCCGGGGACCGCGTCGCGCGCGGCCCGCACGCACCTGGCGATGTGGTCTGCGCCGCCGTCACGCAGGTCGTCGCGGTCGACCGAGGTGATGACCACGAAACGCAGCCCCATCGCCGCGACCGTCTCGGCCAGGTGCGCCGGCTCGTCGGCGTCGAGCGGCAGCGGCTTGCCGTGGGCGACGTCGCAGAACGGGCAGCGCCGTGTGCAGATGTCGCCCATCACGAGGAAGGTCGCGGTGCCGTGACCGAAGCACTCGCCGAGGTTCGGGCACATCGCCTCCTCGCACACGGTGTGCAGCTTCTGCCGGCGCAGGATGCCCTTGAGCCGCTCGACCTCGCCGCCGGCGGGGATGCGCACGCGGATCCAGTCGGGCTTGCGCAGCGGCGCGCGGTCGGTGTCGACCTTGACCGGGATGCGCGCGGTCTTGGCCACGCCGCGCTGCTTGGCCGGGGGGGCGGAGTGATCGCTCATGCGGAGGCCTCCTGCGCGCCACGCGACGCGGTGACGGGGGGGATGGGGCGCGCCAGCTGGCGCAGCAGGTGCGGGATCAGCGCGTCGGCGGCTTCGTCCCACGCGGTCGGCCCGCCGAGGTCGGCGGTGCGCGTCACCTCCAGCCCGGGGAAGCCGCACGGGTTGATGCGCGCGAACGGGGCCAGGTCCAGGTCGACGTTCAGGCTCAGACCGTGGTAGCTGCAGCCGCGTCGTACGCGCAGGCCGAGCGAGGCGATCTTGCGCCCGTCGACGTAGACGCCGGGGGCGTCGCGGCGGCCGACCGCCTCGATGCCGTAGCCGGCCAGCAGGTCGATGACCGCGAACTCCAGCCGCCGCACCAGCTCGCGCACGCCGAGGCCGCGCCGGCGCAGGTCGAGCAGCGGGTAGGCGACCACCTGGCCGGGGCCGTGGTAGGTGACCTGGCCGCCGCGGTCGACGGGGACCACCGGGATGGCGCCTGGGTCGAGCAGGTGCTCCGGCCGGCCGTTCAGCCCCTGGGTGAAGACCGGGGGGTGCTCGACCAGCCACAGTTCGTCCGGGGTGTCCGTGCCGCGCCGGTCGGTGAAGGCCTGCATCGCCTCCCAGGTCGGCAGGTAGTCGCGCCGGCCGAGGCGTCGCAGGATGGGATCGGGGACGCCGCTCACAGCGCCATCAGGACCTGGTCGTGGTCGCTCAGATCGGCGTAGATGGCGTCAAGCTGGTCGCGACTGGTTGCGGTGATGGTGACGGTGACCGCGACGAAGCGGCCGTTGCGGCTCGGCTGGGACGACACCGCACCCTCGCCGAGGTCGGGTGCATGGCGGCGGACGATGCCGACCACGGTCGCCTCGAAGTCGTCCGCGTCGCGCCCCATCGCCTTGATGGGGAAGCGGCACGGGAAGTCGAAGAGGGTCTCCATGCTCGGCCTCAGCCGGCCGCCAGGGCGGCCTTGTAGTCCTGGTAGAGGCGGTCGACGGACCGCCACAACGGGCCGGGGCGTCCGTCGCCGACCGGCCGGTCGTCGAGGGTGGTCACCGGGACCACCTCGCGGGTCGAGCTGGTCAGCCAGATCTCGCTGGCGGCGGCCAGGTCGGCGAGCGGCAGCACGGCCTCCCGTGTTTCGATGCCGTGCGCCGCGGCGAGTTCCAGCACCAGGTTGCGGGTCACCCCGGTGAGCATCCCGGGATCGACCGGTGGCGTGACCGCGACGCCGTCGAGGACTGCGAAGACGTTGCTCGCAGTCGCCTCGATCACGTGCCCGTCGCGCACCAGCAGGGCGTCGTCGGCCTCCTGGGAGCCGGCCTGGAGCTTGTGCAGCACGTTGGCGAGCAGCGTGGTCGCCTTGATCTGGCAGCGTGCCCAGCGGCTGTCGGTGACGGTGACCGCGCGCAGGCCCCGTGAGGCGAGTTCGGGCGTGCGTGGCGGGAGCGGCATGGCCATGGCGAACACCGTCGGCACCAGGCCCGGGGCGACGGCGTGGTCGCGCTTGGGGGCGACGCCGCGTGTTACCTGCAGGTAGAGGGCGAGGTCGCCACCGCCGTTGGCCTCGATCACGCGGCCGAGCACGGCGCGCCACCCGGCACGGTCGTAGGGGTCGGGGATAGCGGTCGCACCGAGGCTCGCGGCGAGACGCTCGAGGTGCTCGTCCATTCGACACGGGTGCCCGGCGTAGACCGGGATCACCTCGTAGACGGCGTCGCCGAAGAGGAAGCCGCGGTCGAGCACCGAGACGCGTGCCTCGGCCAGCGGCAGCAGCGTACCGTCGAGCCAGGCCTGGGGCTGGGAAGCGCTCACGGCGGTCACTCCAACCAGAGGCGCACGGTGTCGCCGAGCCGCTGCCACAGCCCGCCCTGCGCGACCGCCTGCAGCGCCACCAGCGAGGCCTCGGCCACCACCTCGTCGCCGAGGCGCACCGAGAGCGTGCCGTACTCCTGGCCCTGCGCGACCGGGGCGAGGATCTGGCGGTCGACCTGCATGCCCGGCTGCAGCTGGTTGTAACGGCCGCGCGGGACGGTGACCCACAGGTCGCCGCGCGCGACGCCGAGCGGCAGGTTCGGCTGTGCCCCCTTCCAGACCCGCACCTCGGTGACCGGCTCGCCGGCCTGGTAGAGGCGGTGGGTCTCGAAGAAGCGGAAGCCGTAATTGAGCAGGCTCAGGCTCTGCTGGGCACGCGCCTCCTCGCTTTCGGCCCCGAGGACGACCGCGATCAGGCGCATGCCGTCGCGCACGGCCGAGGAGGCGAGGCAGTAGCCGGCCGACTCGGTGTGGCCGGTCTTGACCCCGTCGACCGTGCTGTCGCGCCACAGCAGCCGGTTGCGGTTGTGCTGCTTGATGCCGTTGAAGGACATCTCCCTCTCGGCGAACCAGGCGTATTCCGTGGGGAACTCGGCGATCAGCGCGCGGGTGATGGTGGCGATGTCGCGCGCCGTGGTCAGGTGGTCCGGATCGGGCAGGCCGGTGCTGTTGACGAACCGCGTGCCGGTCATGCCGAGGCGCGCCGCGTGGCGGTTCATCAGCGCGGCGAAGGTGGCCTCGTCACCGGCCACGTGCTCGGCCAGGGCGACGCTGGCGTCGTTGCCCGACTGGATGATCACCCCCTTGAGGAGCGTCTCGACGTCGACCTGCTTGCCGACCTCGATGAAGGTGCGCGACCCCTCCATGCGCCAGGCCTTTTCACTGATGCTCACCGGGTCGGTCAGGGCCAGGTTGCCGGCGCGGATCTCGTGGAGCACCGCGTAGACGGTCATGATCTTGGTGATGCTGGCCGGCTCGACCGGGTCGTCGATGCCGTGCTCGGCGAGCACGCGGCCGCTGTGCATGTCCTGCAGCAGCCAGCTCTTGGCGCCGAGCTGCGGTGGCGCAGGCACCGGCAGCGGCGCGGCGGCCAGGGTCGTGGAGAGAAGAACGAGCGCAAGCGGCGCGACAACGCGGAGCGGGCTGGTCATCGGAGTCCTTGGGGGCAGCGGGAAATGGGGCATCGGCACGGGCGCGGCATGCCTTGCCGCGCGCCGCCATTCTAGCGCGCCGCGTCGGGGGGGTGGAACCGCGCCCCGTGGCGCGCAGGCCGGTTGCGGTATGCTTCACGGTCGGCGCCGGGGACGGGGCCGGTCGTGCGGGAAGCGTGACAGGAGGGGTCATGAAGGTACTGGCGGTCGACCTGGGCGGGACCAAGACCCTGCTGCAACTGGTCGAGATCGGCGGCGAGTGGCCGCTAGTGACCTGCGAGCGGCGCTACGCCAGCGCCGAGTTCGACAGCTTCGAGGGCCTGCTCGAACATTTCGCCGAGCGTGCCGACACCCACGGCCTCCAGGCCGCCTGCATCGCCGTCGCCGGACCGGTGAGCACGCGCGACGAACGCCGGGTCGCCAACGTGACCAACCTGCCGTGGACCCTCGACAGTGCGGCCCTGGCCGCCCGTCTCGAGGTCGCGAGCTGCCGCTTGGTCAACGACTTCGTCGCCGCGGCCTACGGCGTCGACGAGGTCGACTCGGGGCACCTGGTGACGCTGCAGGCCGGGGAGCCCGAGCCGGGCGGCTCGCGCGCGGTGATCGGCGCCGGCACCGGTCTCGGCCACGCCATCCTGGTCGGGCGCGGCGAGCAGCTGCGCTGCCTTCCCTCCGAGGCGGGCCACGTCGCCTTCGCCCCGCTCGACGACGAGCAATGCGAGCTGTGGGAGTGGCTGCGTGCCGACCTCGGGCGCGTTTCCTGCGAGCACGTCCTCCCCGGTCCCGGGCTGGCACGGATCTACCGCTTTTTCGAGAGCCGCGAGGCGGGGCGTAAGCCGACCGTCTGGCCCGGCCCCAACGCCGCCGCAGAGGGGATCACCACGCGCGCGCTCAACGGCAGCGACCCGGTCGCGGTGCGCACCCTGGGCCTGTTCGGGCGCATCTACGGCGCGCACGCCGGCCACTTCGCGCTGACCAGCCTGGCCACCGGCGGGGTGTACATCGCCGGCGGCATCGCAC
>JBFIFF010000184.1:0-4701 GCA_041602955.1 Gammaproteobacteria bacterium
CATGACCGGGTCGCGGCCGGTCTGCTATTCTCTTCGGCCCTTCCGCCGACCCCGGATTCGCGATGAGCAAGCAGCGCAAGGCGGTCGCCCTGATCTCCGGCGGGCTCGACTCGATGCTCGCCGCGCGCGTGGTGCAGGCGCAGGGGGTCCAGGTCGAGGGGATCAACTTCTTCACCGGCTTCTGCGTCGAGGGACACACCCACGCCATCCGCAAGCAGGACAAGGCAAAGCCCAAGCGCAACAACGCGCTGTGGGTCGCCGAGCAGCTCGGCATGCGTCTGCACATCGTCGACATCGTCGAGGAGTACAAGCAGGTGCTGCTCAACCCGCGTCACGGCTACGGCAAGAACCTCAACCCGTGCCTCGACTGCAAGGTCTTCATGGTCGGCAGGGCCCACGCCTGGATGGTCGAGCACGGCTTCGATTTCATCGTCACCGGCGAGGTGGTGGGCCAGCGCCCGATGTCGCAGCGCAGCGCCACCATGCCGCTGGTGGCAGGCGAGTCGGGCGTCGGCGAGCGGTTGCTCCGCCCGCTCTGCGCGAAGCTGTTGCCGGAGACGTTGCCGGAGCGCGAGGGATGGGTCGACCGCACCGGGCTGTACGATTTCAGCGGCCGCTCGCGCAAGCCGCAGATGGCGCTCGCCCGGGAGTTCGGTATCGAGGAGTACGCCCAGCCGGCCGGGGGCTGCTGCTTCCTGACCGACGCCAGCTATGCGACCAAGCTCGCCGATCTGTGGCGGGCGCGGGGCGAGCGCGACTACGACCTCGACGACATCATGCTGCTCAAGGTCGGCCGGCACCTGCGACCGCGGCCGCACTTCAAGCTCGTCATCGCCCGTGAAGAGGGCGAGGTGAAGTTCCTGCAGGGCTACCGGCGCCAGTTCGCCCACCTGGCCACGACCAGCCACCCCGGACCCCTGGCGCTGCTCGACGGGCGGGTCGACCACGACGACCTCGAGCTCGCCGCGCGCATCCTGGCGCGCTACAGCAAGGGTCGCGACGCCGAGCGGGTGGCGGTCGAGGTCGTGGCACGTGACGGCGCGCGGGAGACCCTCGATGTCCGGCCGCTCCCTTCCGGCGAGATCCCCGAGGCGTGGCACGTATGAGCCGCCACGTGCTCGACTGTCGCCGCCTGCTCTGCCCGATGCCGGTGATCCGCACGCAGAACCGGGTCGCCGAGCTGGCCCCTGGAGACGTGCTCGAGGTCACCTGCACCGACCCCGGCGCGGCCAAGGACATCCCGGCCTGGTGCCGCATCCACGGCCACGAGCTACTCGGCATCGAGCAGGGCGACGACGAGCTGGTAGTCACCGTGCGGGTCGGGCCCGGCGACGGGTGATGGGGACGGCCCACCACCAGCACCACGCCCCGGTCAGCGCAGGTCGGGCCGGGACCCCGGACGCCGCGCGATACGCCGCGGCACGCCGGGTCACGCTGGTCGGTGCCGTGGTCAACGTCCTGCTCTCGGTCCTCAAGGTGGTGGCCGGCGTGATCGGCCACTCCGCCTCGCTGGTGGCCGACGGCATCCACTCGCTCTCCGACCTGGCCAGCGACGTGGTGGTGCTCTACGCCGCCAAGCTCGGCAGCGAGCACGCCGACGAGCGCCACCCCTACGGCCACGCGCGCATCGAGACCGTGGCCACCGTCGCGGTCGGGGTGCTGCTGATCCTGGTCGCGGCCGGGATCGCCTGGGACGCGGCCGCGCGCCTGTTCCACCCGGAGCGGCTGCTCCATCCGACCGCGCTGGCGCTGGCCGCCGCGGTGGTCTCGGTGCTGGCCAAGGAGGGCCTGTTCCGCTACACCATGCGCATCGCGCGCCGCCAGCGCTCGAACCTGCTGCGCGCCAACGCCTGGCACCATCGCTCCGACGCGGTCTCCTCGGTGGTCGTGATCGTCGGCATCGGCGGCGCGATGGCCGGGCTGGACTACCTCGACGCCGTCGCCGCGGTGCTGGTCGGCCTGATGATCGCCAAGGCGGGTTGGGACCTCGCCGCGCAGAGCGTGCATGAACTGGTCGACACCGGGCTCGAGCCGGAGCGCCTCGAGGCGATCCGCAACACCATCCTCGAGGTCGAGGGGGTCGGCGCGCTGCACATGCTGCGCACGCGGCGCATGGGCGCCGACGCCCTGGTCGACGTGCACATCCTGGTCGACCCGAAGATCAGCGTCTCCGAGGGGCACCAGCTCAGCGAAAAGGTGCGCTGGCACCTGATCCGCAACATCGACGAGGTCGCCGACGTCACCGTGCACATCGACCCCGAGGACGACGAAGTGGCGGTGCCGTCGATGCACCTGCCGCTGCGTGAGAAGATGGTCGCGCGGCTGCGCGAGCGGTGGGCCGGTATGCCTCACGCCGATGCCATCGAGGCGATCACGCTGCATTACCTCGACGGCAAGGTGGAGGTCGACGTCCTGCTGCCGCTGGAGTGCGCCGGCGCCAACCTCGCCGATGCCCGGTCGGTGGGCCGGACCTTCGCCGAGGCCGCAGAGGATCTCGACGAGGTGCGTCGCGTCCGCGTGCGCTACCATTGAGCGCACCGCTACGGTGCGTCGCGGAGCAGGCAAGCACAATAATGGTGCATGTGTGCTTCATCGCAAGACGGCTTGCGATTGATTTCAAGGACCTAGGGCTGCATCAAAGCTGGCACGCCGCGTGCTTTTATTAGCCCACCTGGGGTCGGGCGAGCGGGGGACCGCGTCGCCGACCCGTGTTGAGCTATCAATCTGGAGGAAACAACCATGTCTGCGTCCGATGTTCTGAAGATGATCCAGGAGAAGGAAGTCAGGTTCGTCGACTTCCGCTTCACCGACACCCGCGGCAAGGAGCAGCACGTCTCCGTGCCGGCCCATGGCATCGACGAGGACACCTTCGCCGAGGGCAAGATGTTCGACGGCTCCTCGATCGCTGGTTGGAAAGGCATCCACGAGTCCGACATGATCCTGATGCCGGACCCGTCCACCGCCGTGATCGACCCGTTCATGGACGAGACCACGCTGAACCTGCGCTGTGACATCGTCGAGCCGACGACCATGCAGGGTTACGAGCGCGACCCGCGCTCGATCGCGCGCCGCGCCGAGGCCTACCTGCAGTCGACCGGCCTGGGCGACACGGCCTACTTCGGCCCCGAGCCCGAGTTCTTCGTCCTCGACGACGTGCGCTGGGGGATCGAGATGAGCGGCTCGTTCGTCAAGATCGACTCCGAGGAGGCCGAGTGGAACTCCGAGAAGGTGTTCGAGGGTGGCAACATGGGCCACCGCCCGTCGGTCAAGGGTGGCTACTTCCCGGTGCCGCCGGTCGACTCCATGCAGGACCTGCGCTCGGCGATGTGCCTGGCGATGGAGGAGATGGGCGTCGTCGTCGAGACGCACCACCACGAGGTGGCGACCGCCGGCCAGAACGAGATCGGCACCCGCTTCAACACCCTGGTGCGCAAGGCCGACGAGGTGCAGATCCTCAAGTACTGCGTGCACAACGTCGCCCACGCCTACGGCAAGACCGCGACCTTCATGCCCAAGCCCCTGGTCGGCGACAACGGCAGCGGCATGCACGTCCACCAGTCGTTCTCGAAGGGCGGGGAGAACCAGTTCAGCGGCAACGGTTACGGCGGCCTCTCCGAGACCGCGCTCTACTACATCGGCGGCATCATCAAGCACGCCCGTGCGCTGAACGCCTTCACCAACGCCTCGACCAACAGCTACAAGCGCCTGGTCCCGGGCTTCGAGGCGCCGGTGCTCCTCGCCTACTCGGCGCGCAACCGCTCGGCGTCGATCCGCATCCCGTATGTCTCCAGCCCCAAGGCGCGCCGCATCGAGGTGCGCTTCCCGGACTGCACCTCGAACCCGTACCTGGCCTTCTCGGCGATGCTGATGGCCGGCCTCGACGGCGTCATGAACAAGATCCATCCGGGTGACGCCATGGACAAGGACCTCTACGACCTGCCGGCCGAGGAGCTCAGGGACATCCCGACGGTGTGCCACGCCCTGGACCAGGCTCTCGACACCCTGGACAAGGACCGCGCGTTCCTGACCGCGGGCGGCGTCTTCACCGACGACATGATCGATGCCTACATCGCGCTCAAGATGGAGGAGGTCACGCAGCTGCGCATGACCACCCACCCGATCGAGTTCGATCTCTACTACAGCGTCTGACGCAGACGGCGGCGCGTGCCCGCCTTCGGGGCGCCCCGTTCACGGGGCGCCCCTTTTTCGTGCCTGGCCGTGCCGATCGGGTGCTGTGGCAAGCGGTGGGGCTTGCTATGCTTCGCGCATGCCGCGACTCGTGCTCGCCCTGCTCCTGGTGTGTCTCGCCGTGCCGGCCTCGGCGGCCGTCTATCGCTGGATCGATGCCAACGGCGAACTGCAGTACGGCGACCGGCCGCCGCAGGACGTTGCCGCCGAGGTGGTGGAGCTGCCGGAGCTCAGCACCTACGCGCCGCCACCGGTCGCCGCCCCCCCGGCCGCACCGGAGACGGAGGCGGAGTTCGCGACACCTCAGGGCCGGGCGGTGCGCTACCGCTACCTGGCCATCACCCAGCCCACCGAGGGCCAGACCATGCGCAGCGATGACGGCCTGGTCAACGTCGCGGTCGACCTGCGCCCGGCGCTGCAGGAGGTCGCCGGCCACCGCCTGATCGCCGTGGTCGACGGGCGACGCATCCCCGGCGGCGGGAGCCGCATCCCGGTACGGGTGCCGCGCGGCAG
>JBFIFF010000185.1:0-4697 GCA_041602955.1 Gammaproteobacteria bacterium
CCCCGCGCCGGGCGGGCCCACCAGCGCGGGCAGCAGCACCACCGCCGCGACGGCGAGTCCGAGCGCGCCGGCGAGCAGCACCAGCACGGCGCGTGCGCTCCATGTCGCCCCCGGGGCGCGGCCGGGCGACGCGCCCGCCGGGGGGCGCAGTTCGGGGAGGGGCCGCGCCGGGGGGTCAGGCGGGCTGGGGGGGACGCCGGACGGCTGCATCCCGGGTCATCCGCCACCACCGGCGGGAGGCAGCCCGGTCTCGGCGGCATAGATCCGCTTGAGCAGTGCGCGCCACTGGCCGTACTGCGCCTCGGCCGAGCCGGTCAGCTTGTGAGTCTCCCCTTCGACCTCGATCACCAGGGGCGACGCCTCGCCGGCGAAGGAGTCGCCGAGCTCGGCGATGGCGTCACGGTGGATCACCGTCTCGGAGTCCTTGTCGAAGCCGCTCTTCACCGCGTACACGCCACCGATCACCATGACGTCGCGCAGCACGCTGTTGGTCCGGTAGCTGCTGTCGTTGCTCGAGGCGGCCAGCGCCACGCCGCCGATGATGGCGGCAACGCCGAGCAGCTTGCGCTGCAGCGCCTCGCGCTCGATGGCGCGCAGCGCTTCCGCCTCGGCACTGCGCGCTCGACGCCACTCCAGGTAGGGCGTGCGCATCTCGCGGTAGAAGTTGTCGAAGTGCGCGTTGAGGGTGTCGAGCAGCAGGTGGTCGCGCTCGCGGATGGCACGGATGCGCCGCACCATCGGGTCGTCCGTGGCGGGGAGGCGTAGCACGCGGCTATGACCGCGGTCGTCGGTATGCAGGTACGCGGCAAACGGGTCGGGTGCCATCGCGGCGGCGAACTTCAGTTCGGCGGTGCGCCGGATGTCGCGCGCCTCGATGGCGTCGAGCTCCTCGCGGAAGCGGGCCAGGTCGTTGGCGATGGTGACGTAGAGCGCCTGGAACGGCTCCCGCCCGGCGCGCTCCGCCTGGGCCATCTCGCGCGCGTCGCGCGCGATGGCATAGCGCTTGTCGAACCACTCGCGCCCGGTGGCATCGGCGGCACGGACCTCGAGCTCGAGTCGCTCGCCGTCCGAGGCCAGGATCAGGCCGCGCACCACGGCCTCACCGCCCTCGTTGCCGCGCGGGACCACGCGCACCGCGCCCCAGTAGCCGCTCTGCTCGATGGTGTCGCGCAGGTGCTGGGGGATGTAGCGCGCCTCGGCGTCGCGAATCTCCGGCGACAGGCCGACGGCCTCGTCGTCATCGTGTGGCAGTTCGCCCGGGTCGAACAGCTCGATCCAGAGGTCGAGGAGCTGGGCCTCGGCAATCTCGGCCTGCGGCTTGAGGATGGCCACCTGGCCCTCGATCTGTTGCTTGAAACCCAGGGTGCTGCAACCGCCGAGCAGCAGCGCGGCGAGCAGCAGTCCGGTCCAGGCGTGACGCTCCATCGGTGCTCCCGGTCGCTCTAGTTGGTGCCGCTGCGGTAGCGGCGGTACTCGTCCCACAACCGCGCGCGCAGCTCCGGATCGCGCTCCTGCTCAGCCGCTTCACGCAGCTGCCGCGCGACGACGTCGTCGCCGCTCGGGTCGGGCAGGTTGGTCGGGGTCGGCATGGTCGCGCCGCGTCCTGCCGGCGCACCGAGCCCGCCTTGCCCCGCGACACCGGTGCTTGCGCCGGTGGCCTCGCCCTCCCGGTCGCCCGTCGGGCCCGCGTCCGGCCCCGAGCCGGGCGAGGCGCCCTGAGCGGATGCGGAACCGCTCTGGTGTCCAGTCGTGCCGGCACCCGCGCCTCCTGGCCTGCCCGATGATGCCGCGACGCCGCCACGCTCGCCAGCCGCAGAAGCGTCGCGCGGACGGGACGCACGCACCCGGTCCTGCTCACGCAGCAGCAGTTCGTCGAACTGGCCGAGGGAGGTGCCGAGTTCGGCGTCGAGTTCCGCGCGCCCCTCGGCGCGGGTCGCCGCCGGCGATCCGACCGCCCCGGAACCGGCCGGCCCCGAACCGCCTTCAGGGCAGTCGACGCCGTCGGGGATGGGCTCGCCGAGCGCGCGCACCGCGGCGCAACCGGACGCGACGCGCGCCTCGAGGTCTTCCAGGAACGCGACGTAGTCGCGGCGTTCCGCGTCGCCCAGGCCGCCCGCGGCCAGGCGCTCCGCGTAGCCGGCACGTGCCGCCTGCCAGGCGGCGTGGTCGGCGCGCAGCGCGTCGGTTGGCGACGCGGCGCCGGCCGCCGTGGTCACGGCGAGCAGGAGGAGGCACGGGAGGAGTCGACGGGCGATGTGCATGGGCCATGAGTTCGTTGCGGCGTACAGACCACGATCCGCGGGCGGTTCCTGGCCTGCAGCGAGTTTAGCCGTGGGTGAGGCGTGGCGGCAGGGCCCGGCCGCATCGGCCCGGATCCGTCGCGACTCGACCAGCGCTGCGCTACCCTCCATAACACCGTCTCCGGCCTGCGTGGAACCCACGACCCGGTAGACGGTCTGAGATCGCAGGTGTCGGGAAGTTCCGGTACCAGCCTAGCCTTGCGGGATGAACGACGCATGAACAGACGCGATTTCCTCTCCGCCGCCACGCGCGGAGCCGCGGCCGCAGCGGCTGTCGCGACACCGGCTCTGGCCGCTACCGGGGCGTTCGGCGGCGAGGTCTACGACCGCCTCGCCGCGCAACTCGCGGCGACCCGCGACGCGCTCGGCCGGCGCCTCGACACCCTCGTTGACGAACTCGATGGGGTGAGCACCCGTGTGCAGCGACTCGAGCTTCAGCACCAGCTGCTGCTCTACCTGTTGCTGGTGTCGCTGCTCCTCGATGGCGGCCTCACCTGGCTGGTGCTGCACGCACCCGCCGCGCCCCTGGTCTGACGCCGGGAGCCCCCCTGCGCGGCGATCAGCGCCGCTCGCGGTAGTCCAGTACCTCGGTCACCGGCAGCGCCGCGACGTCGCGGTACTTGATGTCCGCGATCTGGCGCGCCTCGACCAGGTTGCCGATGCGGGCGAAGGTCGAGCTGACCAGGATCTCCTCGCCGTCGGCGCCCTGCCGGCGCACACCGAAGGTGAGCCGCTCGCGCTCGTCGCCGCTCAGCCTGCCGAGCACGTTCTTGGTCACCCAGATGGTGCCGTCGGAGGCGAAGTCGCTCAGCCGCGAGGCGTTGTTGATGGTGTCGCCGAGGGCGGTGAACTCGAGGTGGGTCGGCGTCTGGTAGGTGCCGAACCACTCCTGGCCCTCGTCGATGCCGATGTTCAGGCGCAGCCGGTTGACCCAGTTCTTCTTGCGCGTCCAGCGGTCGTCGATCTCGCGCATCTTCTCGCGCATCTCCACGCCGCAGCGGACCGCGTTCATGACGTAGTTGGAGTCGGGCTGGGGCAGGAAGTAGTAGAGCATGCCGTCGCCGACGTGCTTGCCGTGGGTGGCGTAGTAGCGGCGCAGCAGCGGCTCCATCGACGACCAGACCTCGTTGATCAGCTCGAAGTACTCCTCCGGGGGCAGTTCCGCGCAGATCTTGCATGACCCCTGCAGGTCGGCGGTGAGCACGGCGAGCTGGGTCAGGTGCGGACGGCGCTTCTTGAGCAGGTCGCGGATCACCAGGTCGCGACGCGCGAGCAGGGTCAGGATGGAGTCCTGGTCCTCGGTCAGCGGGACGTAGGTGAAGAACAGACCCTCGCGGAAGAAGGAGCAGTAGAGCTTGAACCACTGCGCCGGACGCCCGGGCGCGGCGAGGTTGACCTCGGTGCCGAGCACGCCACCCTCGGCGCCCGCCTCGTCGACCTCCTCGAAGGTCTGGATCAGGTGGCTCGCCAGGCGCCGGTCCTCACCGTGGGCGACGCTCAGCAGCTGCTCCTGGGTGAGGAAGTTCTTGGCCACCGCGAGGTGGAAGCGCGCCAGCTCGTCCCAGCCTTCGAAGCGCGAACTCAGACCGGTCTGGATGAAGGCGCGGAACAGGCTGCGCCCATCAGCCAGGCCGTCACCCTGCGGCAGACCGAAGAACTCGTCGAGGGCGCGGGCGTTGCACCACTCGAGCTCGAAGCGCCGGTTGACCATGTACGCCGGGTGCGCCAGGTCCTCGACGGTCAGGCGAAGCGGGCCGTCGAGCCGGATGGGCGTGTAGCCGTTGGCGCTGCGCGCGCTGTCGAGCCCGTGGGAGTCGCGCTGTGCGGGCAGGGCGATCTGTCCTGCGGGGCTCCGCGCCGCAGGCGCCATCTCCAGCACCGGCGCTTCGGGGGGAACGGTCCGTTCGCCAGCACCGACCTGCGCGGCGATCTCGGCCAGTTTGAGTCCCTGGCGCTTGAGCGCGTCGATCCGTTCGATGGTCTCGAGGATCGACGCCGGGAAGTGGCCGATCCGCGGCGCGCCGCTGCTCTGCCCGTCCCCGGGTGCGACGATGGGACGCGGCAGCAGTCCCTGGCTGATGTAGTTGTTCAGGGTGGCCCTCGAGATGCCTGCCTGCTCGAGAACCTGCTTGCTCGTGATGTACCGCCCAGTGCTCATACGGGTACTCCCGTGCGAATTGTGGTTATTCCGCAGACAGTCTAGTACGGCCTGTTCAATACTGTCAATAACATTATAAGACTGTTTATTGCATTGCTAAATCGCATGTAACGAACCCCATTTCGTCCTAGTCTGATACGTAACTTATACAGTCTAATATCACTGTCTTAGTCTATTGAATGGACGCACACGGCTCCGTACACGCCCCCCTGTCGGCGTCAGGCCCGCTCGTGAGACCC
>JBFIFF010000186.1:0-4696 GCA_041602955.1 Gammaproteobacteria bacterium
CGCACGCACATGCTTGGTCAGCGCGCCAACCGAGATCAAGTCCACGCCGGTGGCAGCGATGGCGGCCAGGCCGTCGAGCCCGACGTTGCCCGACGCCTCGAGCCCGGCCCGCCCGGCGGTCTCGGTCACCGCCGCGCGCATCATGTCGAGGTCGAAGTTGTCGAGCAGCACGCGGTCGGCACCGGCGGCGAGCGCCTCGCGCAGCTCGGCCAGGCTCTCGACCTCGACCTCCACCGGCGCCCCGGGGGCCGAGGCCCTGGCCGCATCGACCGCGGCGCCGATGCCGCCGCACGCGGCGATGTGGTTCTCCTTGACCAGGAAGGCGTCGTAGAGCCCCATGCGGTGATTCTGCCCGCCACCGACCCGCACCGCGTACTTCTGCGCCTGACGCAGGCCGGGCACCGTTTTGCGGGTGTCGAGCAGGGTCGTGCGGGTGCCGGCCAGGGCCGCCACGTAGCGCCGGGTCACGGTGGCGGTGCCCGAGAGGAGCTGCAGGAAGTTGAGCGCGACGCGCTCGCCGGTCAGCAGCGGGCGCGCCGGGCCCTCAAGGGTGCAGAGCCGCGCACCGGGCGCCACCACCGCCCCCACCCCGACCCCCCAGTCGACGGCGAGCGCCGGGTCGACCGCCGCGAAGACCGCATCGAACCACGGCCGCCCGCACACCACCGCCGCCTCGCGCGCGATCACGCTCGCGCGTGCCACTGCGCCGCCCGGGACCAGGGCGGCGGTCAGGTCGCCGGCGCCCACGTCCTCGTCCAGCGCGCGCGCGACGTCCGCGGCGACGACCGCGGGATCGGGCGGCGCGAGTGTCACTCGCTGATTCCGAGCAACTCGACCTCGAAGACCAGCGTCGCGTCGGGCGGGATCACACCGCCGGCGCCGCGGCTGCCGTAGCCGAGCACGCTCGGGATGGTGAGCCTGCGCTTGCCGCCGACCCGCATGCCGACCACCCCCTCGTCCCAGCCCTTGATCACGTAACCGACGCCGAGCGGGAAGCCGAACGGCTCGCCGCGGTCGACACTGCTGTCGAACTTGGTGCCGTCCTCGAGCCAGCCGGTGTAGTGGACCTCGACGGTCTGGCCGGGCCCGGTCGCCTCGGCACCGTCGCCGACGGTCAGTTCCTCGTAGCGCAGGCCGCTCTGGGTGGTGGTTTCGGACATCGTGTTCTCCCGTTGCGTGGAAAGGTCGAATATCGGTAGGAACTCAGTGCGACTTGCCGTGCGCGGCCTTGCGCTTGCCCTTCGCCTTCTCCTTGCGCTTGCCCTTCCCCTTCTTGTCGCGTTTGCCGGCCTTCGCCCTGTGCCCCGTGCGCGGCTTGCGTTCGCGCTGCGCGTCCCCGCCATCGCCCGGCGCGGCCGGGGGGCCGGCGACCAGCTCGAAGTCGATCTTGCGCTCGTCGAGGTTGACCGCGGTGACCTTGACCCGCAGCGGCATGCCGAGCCGGAAGCGGCGTCCGCTGCGCTCGCCGTCGAGGCGGTGGTGCGCCGGGTCGAAGCGGTAGTAGTCCCCAGGCAACGCGGTGATGTGGATCAACCCCTCGACGTGGATGCCGTCGAGCTCGACGAACAAGCCGAACGAGGTGACCGCGCTGACCAGGCCGTCGTACGCCTCGCCGACCTTGTCGAGCATGTACTCGCACTTGAGCCAGCTCACCGCGTCGCGGGTCGCCTCGTCGGCGCGGCGCTCGGTCATCGAGCAGTGCGCGCCCGCGTCGACCAGCCGCGCGTGGTCGTAGGCGAAGCTGTCGGCCCCGCCACCGGCCAGCCGGTGAACGATCGCCCGGTGGACCAGCAGGTCGGGGTAGCGGCGGATCGGCGAGGTGAAGTGGGCGTAGGCGGCCAGCGCGAGGCCGAAGTGGCCGTTGTTGTCCGGGTGGTAGACCGCCTGCTTGAGCGAGCGCAGCAGCACGGTCTGGATCAGGGCGGCGTCGGGACGACCGGCGACCTGCTCGAGCAGCTTCGCGTAGTCGAGCGGCTCGGGCCGCTCGCCGCCTCCGAGGCCGAGACCGAGGGCGCCGAGGAAGGTGCGCAGGTTGGCCAGGCGATCGGCCTCCGGCCCACCGTGCACCCGGTAGAGCAGCGGCAGCCCCTCCCGCTTGAGGTGGCGCGCCGCGGCCACGTTGGCGGCGATCATGCACTCCTCGATCAGGCGGTGGGCCTCGTTGCGTTCGACCGGCACGATGCGCTCGATCTTGCGCTCGGCGCCGAACTCGATGCGCGTCTCCACGGTCTCGAAGTCGATCGCCCCGCGCCGGCGGCGCTGTGCGACCAGCGCGCGGTAGACGTCGGCGAGCGCCTGCAGCGAACCCCAGTACGGTGCGGCGAGCTGCTTCTTCTTGGCTTTGCCCTCCCACAGCCAGGCGTGCACCTGGTCGTAGGTCAGGCGCGCCGCCGAGCGCATCACGCCGCGCAGGAATTTCGTGCGCTTGACCTTGCCGTCGCGGGTGACCTGCATCTCGCAGACCACGCAGAGGCGATCGACCTCGGGGTTCAGCGAGCAGAGGCCGTTGGAGAGCGCCTCGGGCAGCATCGGCACCACCCGTCCGGGGAAGTAGACCGAGGTGCCGCGGTCGTACGCCTCGCGGTCGAGCGCGCTGCCCGGGGTGACGTAGGCCGAGACGTCGGCGATCGCCACCAGCAGCCGCCAGCCCTGGCCGGCGGGTTCGGCGAACACCGCGTCGTCGAAGTCGCGCGCGTCGATGCCGTCGATGGTGACCAGCGGCACGCCGGTCAGGTCGACGCGCCCGGCCTTGGCTGTCTCGGGCACCGCCTCCGGCAGCGCGTCGGCCTCGGCCAGCACCTCCACAGGCCAGGCGACCGGCAGCTCGTGGCTGCGGATCGCGACGTCGATCTCCATGCCGGGCGCCATGTGCTCGCCGAGCACCTCGACGATGCGCCCGACCGCCGGCTGGCGCTTCTCCGGGTAGGCGACGAGCTCGACGACGACCATCTGGCCGGGTCCGGCCCCGCCACGGTCGGGCTCGTGGACCAGCACCTCCTGCGGCAGACGCTTGTCGTCGGGGTGGACCCAGCCGAGTGCCCCGTCGACGAAGAAGCGACCGACCAGGCGCCGGTGCTGGCGTTCGAGCACCTCCACCAGCGCCCCCTCGCGGCGCCCGCGGTGGTCGATCCCGGCGACCCGGGCCAGCACCCGGTCGCCGTGCATCAGCGTGCGCATCTGGCGCGGGGCGAGGAACAGGTCGTCGCTGCCGTCCTCGGGCAGCAGGAAGCCGAAGCCGTCGGGGTGGGCGCTGACCCGCCCGCGCACCAGGTGCATGCGCTCGGCGGGGCCGTAGGCACCGCGCCGGTCGCGCACCAGCTGGCCATCGCGGACCATCGCGCCGAGGCGTGTGCGCAGGCCGTCGCGCTCTTCCTCGTCGAGTTCGAGCAGCCGCGCCAGCTGACGCGCCGCGATGGGGGCGGCGGCGTCGGCCAACAGCTCGAGCAGGAACTGGCGGCTCGGCAGGGGGCGGCCGTACTTGCGCGCCTCTTCGGCGGCCCGGGGATCGGTCTCGCGCCAGGCCGCAGCCCGCGCGGCGAGGGTGGCGTCGAAGGGTGTCTCGTGGTCGGTTCGGGTCATCGGTTAGGCTTCGTCCATGAGGGGGTTACGGCGCGCCGCGCGAAGATTGACAAGGTCTGGGGGTGTCGGCAAAATGCCCGCTCTTCGCCGCCGGGGCCCGCCCCGGTGCGCCACGCCGAGGTGGCGGAATTGGTAGACGCGCTAGCTTCAGGTGCTAGTTGGGGAAACCCAGTGGAGGTTCAAGTCCTCTCCTCGGCACCATAACAAAACCCCTTGATTCGTCAAGGGGTTTTTTGTTCTACCCCTGGTCTCAGGCGTTGCGTTGGCCGTCGCGCTCTTCAGGCGTACGGATGGCGCAGGATGATGGTCTCGTCGCGATCCGGCCCGGTGCTGATGATGTCGACCGGCACGCCGGCCAGGGCCTCGACCCTGGCCAGGTAGGCGCGGGCGTTGTCCGGCAGGGCACCGATGTCGGTGACGCCGGCGGTCGAGCCCTGCCAGCCGGGCAGCTCCTCGTAGACCGGCTCACAGCGGGCCAGCGCGTCCGCACCGGCCGGCAGCGCGGTCGTCTCCTTGCCGTCGATGCGGTAGGCGGTACAGACCCTCACCGTCTCCAGGCCGTCGAGCACGTCGAGCTTGGTCATGCACAGCCCGGAGACGCTGTTGACCCGCACCGCGCGGCGCAACGCGACCATGTCGAGCCAGCCGCAACGGCGCGGCCGGCCGGTGGTGGCGCCGAACTCACGACCGACCTTGCCCAGATGCTCACCGGTGGCGTCGAACAGCTCGGTCGGGAACGGGCCACCGCCGACCCGCGTCGCGTACGCCTTGACGATGCCGAGGACGTAGTCGAGGTCGCACGGGCCGATGCCGGTGCCGGTGGCGGCGCCGCCGGTGGTGGTGTTCGACGAGGTGACAAAGGGGTAGGTGCCATGGTCGATGTCGAGCATCATCCCCTGCGCGCCCTCGAACAGCAGGTTGTGCCCGGCGTCGAGCTCCCGGTAGAGCAGTTCGGTGGTGTCGGCGATCATCGGCCGCAGGCGCTCGCCGTGCGCCAGCGCCTCGTCGAGAGTGGCCTGGAGGTCGACCGGTTCGGCCTTGAAATAGTGCTCGAGGACGAAGTTGTGGTAGTCGTGCAGGCCGGCCAGCCGCTCGGCCAGCCCCGCCGCGTCGAGCA
>JBFIFF010000187.1:0-4674 GCA_041602955.1 Gammaproteobacteria bacterium
CATGGGACGTCAAGATATCTTACTTGTTTGAGACAAGCAAGTACCTTGGCACCGCCTCAGGCCAGCGCGAAGCGGTAGACCCCGTCGCCGCCCCGCGTGCGCACCACCCGGCCCTGGTGCCAGAGGTGGTTCAGGTGGGCGATCGCCTCGCCCATCGCGAAACGCAGCTGGTGCAGGTCGAGTTCGCGGCGGAACAGCACCGGGAGGAGGTCGGCGGCCGTGACCGGGTCCGCCGCGCACGCCGCCAGCACCTCGCCCAGGCGCGCCTCGTGGTGGTCACGCAGCGCATCCAGGCGCGCATGCAGGCCGTCGAATACCCTGCCGTGCGACGGCAGCACCCGCGTGGCCGGGTCCAGGGCCTCGAACTGGCCGAGGGAGTCGAGGTAGCAGCCGAGCGGGTCGCCCTCGGGCTCGGTGTGCCAGACGCCGATGTTGGTGGTGATCTTCGGCAGCACCTGGTCGCCGGAGATCAGCAGGCGGTCGGCGGCGCAGTGGAGCGAGGCGTGTTCCGGGGCATGGCCGTGGGCGACGATGACGCGCCAGTCACGCGCGCCGATACGCAGCACGTCGCCATCGCGCAGCCGGCGGTAATGGCCCGGCAGAGACGGCACGCCGCGCCGGTACGGGTTGCCGCGCCGGGTCAGCGGCGCGAGCCGCTCCTCGGGCAGCCCGTGGTCGCGAAAGAAGCGGTCCTGGCGCGCGAAGTCGCCGATGCCGCCGTCGTGGAACACCCAGTTGGCCATGAAGAACTCGCCGGCGGTCATCCACAGCGGCGCCCCACGCTCCTCGCACAGCCAGGCGGCCAGGCCGACATGGTCGGGGTGGAAGTGGGTGACGAGCACGCGGTGCACCGGCGCGTCGCCGACCACGTCCGCGAGCACCGTGCGCCAATGGTCGCGCACCTCGTCGAGGGCATAACCGGTGTCGACCACGGTCCAACCGTCGTCATCACGCAGCAGCCAGAGGTTGATGTGGTCGAGCGCGAACGGCAGCGGCATGCGCAGCCAGAGCACGCCGTCGTCCACCTCGAGCACCTCGCCCGGCACGGGCACCTCCGGCAGGGGGTAGCTGGGCCTGTCGCTGCTCATAATCGCTCCTCGTGCTTCCTATCCCGTCACGGGTAGTTTACGTTTACGTAAAGAGAAAGTAAGGTGTGGCCCGGAACAGGGGCACGGCATGCAAACGACCTACACCATCACTGAGCTTTCACGCGAATTCGACGTCACCCCGCGCGCCATCCGCTTCTACGAGGACCAGGGCCTGCTCTCACCGGCCCGCGAGGGTCGGCGGCGCGTCTACAGCCGGCGCGACCGGGTGCGGTTGAAGCTGATCCTGCGCGGCAAGCGCCTCGGCTTCCAGCTCAGCGAGACCCGCGCCCTGTTCGAACTCTACGACAGCGACCACGGCGAGACTGGCCAGATGCAGTACTTCCTCGAGAAGATCCACGAGCGGCGCGAGTTGCTCGAGCAGCAGCGCCGTGACATCGAGGCGGTGCTCGGCGAGCTCGACGTGGCCGAGCGCTCGGTGCGCGAGGCCCTGCGCGTCAAGGGCCTAGCCCCCACCCCGGCCTGACCCCGAGCGGCCCGCCGCGCGGCCGCCCCGACCCACGCCAGGAGTCCAGCATGGCCAACGACCCGCTCCGCCTGGAGACCGGTGCCGGCATCGCCCGGCTGACCCTGAACCGCCCCGACATCCACAACGCCTTCGACGACGTGCTGATCGCGCGGCTGACCGAGACCCTGCGCGCAGTCGAGGCGGACCCGGCGGTGCGGGCGGTGGTGCTCGCCTCGACCGGCAAGAGCTTCTCCGCCGGTGCCGACCTCAACTGGATGAAGCGCATGGCCGGCTACTCCGAGGCGGAGAACCGTGCCGACGCCAGCGCGATGGCCGAGATGTTCCGCACCCTCAACCGCCTCGCCAAGCCCACCGTGGCGCTGGTGCAGGGGGCCGCGTTCGGCGGCGGGGTCGGCCTCGTCGCCTGCTGCGACATGGTCGTGGCGACCACGAACGCCCGTTTCGCGCTGACCGAGGTGCGCCTCGGCATCATCCCGGCGGTGATCAGCCCGTACGTCGTCGCCGCGATCGGCGAGCGCGCCGCGCGCCGCTACCTGCTGACCGCCGAGCGCTTCGACGCCACCGAGGCGCTGCGCCTCGGGCTGGTGCACGCGCTCGCCGAACCCGAGGAGCTCGAGGCCGCCGGCGCGGCGCTACTCGACACCCTGGCCCAGGCCGGGCCACGGGCGCTCGGCGAGACCAAGGACCTGATCTTCCGCGTCAGCCGCGGGCCGGTCGATGCGGCAATGGTCGACGACACCGTCGAACGGATCACGCGTATCCGTGCCAGCAGCGAGGGCCGCGAGGGGATCGGCGCGTTCCTCGACAAGCGTCCCCCGGCCTGGATCGAGGGGACGGACTGAGTGGCCGCCCCGGGCCTTCCCGAGCGCGTACGCATCGTCGAGGTCGGCCCCCGCGACGGCCTGCAGAACGAGGCCACACCGCTCGACGTCGCCACCCGCATCGGCCTGATCGATCGCCTCGGCGCCGCCGGCCTGCCGGCGATCGAGGCCGGCAGCTTCGTCTCGCCGAAGTGGGTGCCGCAGATGGCCGACACCGACGCGGTGCTGGCCGGCATCGACCGCCGCGACGGCGTCGACTACCCGGTGCTGGTGCCCAACATGCGCGGCCTGGAGGCGGCGCTGGCCGCGGGGGCGCGCGAGGTGGCGGTGTTCGGCGCCGCCTCCGAGAGCTTCTCGCGCCACAACATCAACTGCTCGATCGCCGAGAGCCTGGAGCGCTTCCGCCCGGTGGTCGAGGAGGCGCGCCGCCAGGGCGTGCGCGTGCGCGGCTACGTCTCCTGCGTGCTCGGCTGCCCCTACGAGGGCGAGATCGCCCCGGCCGCGGTCGCCGCGGTCGCCCGGGCGCTGGCCGACATGGGCTGCTACGAGGTCTCGCTGGGCGACACCATCGGCACCGGCACGCCGGACAAAGCGCGCGCGATGGTCGCCACGGTCGCCGCCGAGTTGCCGGTGGCGATGCTCGCCGCCCATTTCCACGACACCTACGGCCAGGCGCTGGCCAACCTCTACGCCGTGCTCCAGCAGGGCATCGCGGTCGTCGACAGCTCGGTGATCGGCCTCGGCGGCTGCCCCTACGCCGCCGGCGCTTCGGGCAACGTCGCCACCGAGGACGTCCTCTACCTGCTCGACGGCCTCGGCATCGCCACCGGCGTGGACATGGACGCCCTGCTCGCCGCCGGGCGCTACATCGCCGAGCGGCTCGGCCGCGAGCCGTCGGGTCGCGTCGCGCGCGCCCGCGCCAGTCGCGCAACGGCCTGAAGCGGAGCCCGCCATGCCCCTGAGCGAACCGAACGCCTCGCGTGAACTGCACCACATCCGCCGCATCACCCTGTCGGGCTACCGGCGCAGCGACGGCCTCTACGACATCGAGGGTGTGCTGGAGGACACCAAGCCGTTCGAGGTGCCCAACCATCACAAGGTGGCGATCCCTGCCGGCCAACCGATCCACGGCATGAGGTTGCGCCTGACCGTCGACCTCGACCTGGTGATCCGTCAGGTCGAGGCGGTCAGCGACGACGTCCCCAACCCGGTCTGCCGCGACGTGACCCCCAATTTCCAGCGCCTGGTCGGGCTGCGCATGACGCCCGGCTTCACCCGCGCGGTGAAGGAGCGGGTCGGCGGCCGCGAGGGGTGCACCCACCTGGTCGAGCTGGTCGGCGCGGTGGCCACCGCCGCCTACCAAACCGTCTTTTACGAGCGCGAGCAGCGCGAGCGCGCCAACCCGGCACGCGAGCGGCCCCACATCATCGACACCTGCTACACCCTGCGCGGCGACGGCCCGGTGGTCGCCCGCCGCTGGCCGCAGTACGCTACCGGCCAGGATGCGGCCGATGTGTCCGAAGGGGAAGCTAGTTGACGTTAACGTTAACCTGGGTATACTGCCGGCTCACGCGCCGCCGCGCGCCGGGCACCAGCACTGAGGGAGTACGCCACCGATGAAAGTCCTCGTCGCCGTGAAGCGCGTCGTCGATTACAACGTGAAGGTCCGCGTCAAGGCGGACGGCAGCGGGGTGGAGACGGCGAACGTGAAGATGTCGATGAACCCGTTCGACGAGATCGCCGTCGAGGAGGCGGTGCGCCTCAAGGAGGCGGGCAAGGCGGACGAGGTGGTGGTGGCCTCGCTGGGCGGAGCCAAGTGCCAGGAGACCATCCGCCAGGCGTTGGCGATGGAGGCCGACCGCGGCATCCTGGTCGAGACCGACGCCGAACTCCAACCCCTCGCCGTAGCCAAGTGCCTGAAGGCGATCGTCGACAAGGAGCAGCCGCAGCTGGTCATCCTCGGCAAGCAGGCGATCGACGACGACTCCAACCAGACCGGGCAGATGCTCGCCGCGCTGCTCGGCTGGCCGCAGGGGACGTTCGCCTCGAGGGTCGCGGTCGGTGACGGCAACGTGCAGGTCACGCGCGAGATCGACGGTGGGCTCGAGACGGTCGAGCTGACCCTGCCCGCGGTGGTCACCAGCGACCTGCGCCTCAACGAGCCGCGCTACGCCAAGCTGCCCAACATCATGAAGGCGAAGAAAAAGCCGCTCGATACCAAGACTCCGGGCGATTACGGGGTCGATATCGCGCCCCGGCTCAAGACCACCAAGGTCTC
>JBFIFF010000188.1:0-4647 GCA_041602955.1 Gammaproteobacteria bacterium
CGGCGCGTCGACGGCGGTAGTGGCGCAGGGTCGCGCGGTCCGGGTCGGCGATGACGACGCCCCGTTCGCCATCGATGATCAGCGGCTCGCCGTTGTGCAGCGTGCGCCGGGCGCTGTGTGCTCCGACGACGGCGGGGATCTGCAGGCTGCGGGCGAGGATGGCCGTGTGCGACATCGGTCCGCCGAACTCGGTGACGAACGCGGCCACGCCCTGGTTCTTCATCAGCACGGTGTCGGCCGGGGTCAGGTCGTCGGCGACGATCACCTGGCCCTTGAGCGCCGACTCGCCGAGGTCGGGGGCGCTGGACTCGCCCGCGAGCAGGATGCGCAGGATGCGGTTGACGACGTGGTCGATGTCGTCGACGCGGGTGCGCAGGTAGGGGTCGTCCATGGCGTCGAACACCCGCGCGACGGCATCGCGCTGCTGGCGCAGCGCCCACTCGGCGTTGCAGCGCGAGTCGCGGATCAGCTGCACCGGGGTGGTGGTCAGCATGCTGTCCTCGAGCATCAGCAGGTGGGTGTCGATGAACGCGGCGATGTCGCGCGCGGTCTCCTCGGGAATCTGCTTGCGGATGGCGCGCAGCTGGTGCCGCGCCGCGGCGAGTGCCGCCTGGAAGCGGCGCACCTCGGTGTCGACCTCCCGCGCGGCGACGGCGTACTCGACGATCTCCGGCTGGCCGCGCTGGAGCAGGTGGGCGCGGCCGATCGCGACCCCGCGCGAGACCCCGAGCCCGATCAGCGTCATGGTCACGTTGGCGGTCCTACTCCGCTTCCCCGAAGCGGTCGGCGATCAGCTGGGCGAGGGTGTCGAGGGCGTTCTCGGCGTCCTCGCCCTCGGCGACCAGTTCGATCGCTGTGCCCTGGCTCGCGGCGAGCATCATCACGCCCATGATGCTCTTGCCGTTGACCTCGCGCTCGCCGCGGCGAAGCTTGATCTCGGCGGCGAAGCCGGAGGCCGCGGTGACCAGCTTGGCCGCGGCGCGGGCGTGGAGGCCGAGCTTGTTGACGATGGTGACTTCGCGTTGGGGCATGGGCTGGTCCCGGGCTAGAAATCGAGGTCGACGACCCTGTTCACCCCTTCGCGGCCGCCCTCGCGCGCCTTGTCGGCGAGCATGGCGAGGTCCCCGTTGGGGTAGTTGAACACCTTGAGCAGCATCGGCAGGTTGACCCCGGTGACGATGGCGCACGGGTGGGCGTCGGGGACGCGGCGCACGACGTTGCACGGGGTGGCGCCGAACAGGTCGATCAGCACCAGCACGCCGTCGCCCTCGTCGAGGCGGGCCAGCCGCGTGGCCACGTCGCGCGCCACCCGCTCGGGGTCGCAGTTCTGCTCGACGGTGTACGAGGCGCACGGCAGGGGACGGCCACCGAGGATGCGCGTGGCACTGGCCAGCAGCTCCTCGCCGATGCGGCCGTGGGTGACGACCAGCAGCGCGACGCTCACGCGGGCAGCTCCCGGTGCCGGACGCTGACGTCGGCGCGCTGGCCGGTGAAGTGCGCGCTCAGCCGCTCGGCCAGGTAGACCGAGCGGTGGCGCCCCCCGGTGCAGCCCAGCGCGACGGTCAGGTAGCTGCGGTTCTCGGCTTCGAAGCGCGGAATCCAGCTCTCCAGCAGGCCGGTCAGCTGGCGCTCCATCTGGCGCACCTCGTCGCGCTGCGCGAGATAGTCCTTGACCGGTGCGTCGCGCCCGGTCAGCTCGCGCAGGTCCGGTTCCCAGAACGGGTTGGGCAGGCAGCGCAGGTCGAACACGTAGTCGGCGTCGCGCGGCACGCCGTGCTTGTAGCCGAAGGACTGGAACACCAGCGACATCTGCCCGTGCGAGCGCTCGACCACGCGCCGCTTCACCGTCTCGCGCAGCTGGTGGATGTTGATGCGGCTGGTGTCGACGTGCAGCGCGGCGTTGGCAGCGATCGGCCCGAGCAGCTTGCGCTCCGCGGCGATCGCCTCCTCGAGCGGCAAGCCGCTGCTGGTGAGCGGGTGCTTGCGCCGGGTTTCGCTGAAGCGCGCCAGCAGCACCGGGTCGTCGGCCTCGAGGAACAGGATCTCGCAATCGATGCCGTTCTCGCGCAGCGACGCGAGTCGCTCGGGCAGCGAGCGCGCGTCGTCGACCCGGCTGCGCGCGTCGATACCCACCGCGATCCGTGTCGGTGCGTTGCCGCGCAGCATCTGCGCCACGAACGACTCGAGCAGGGGCAGCGGCAGGTTGTCGGTGCAGAAGAAGCCCAGGTCCTCGAGCATGTGCAGCGCCGAGCTCTTGCCCGATCCGGACAGGCCGCTGACGATGACCAGCTTCAACCCGCCGGCTCCGGGGCGGCCATGGCCTGCTGGCGTTCGGCCAGGTCACGGCCGCCGTCGTAGCCGCGCAGGCGCAGCAGGTGCTGGCGCACCGCCGCCTCGACCAGCACCGCGAGGTTGCGTACCGGGTCGACGTAGAGCGGCACCTCGGGAACGCGCACCCCAAGCACCTCCCGCTCGCCGAGCATGCCGGAGAGGCGGTCGATCTCGTCGCGGTCGTGGGGCATCTCGATCAGGTTGACGATCAGGCCGAGGTACTTGGCCCGCTTGACCGCGTTGTCACCGTACATCATGCGCACGTTGAGGATGCCAAGCCCGCGCACCTCGAGGAAGTCGCCGAGCGGCTCGGGACAGGCGCCCATCACGATGTCGGGGGCCACGCGTGTGAACTCGGGGGCGTCGTCGGCGATCAGCCGGTGGCCGCGGGCGATCAGGTCGAGCGCCAGCTCGCTCTTGTCCACCCCGCTGGCCCCGGTCAGAAGCACGCCGACGCCGAGCACCTCGATGAACACCCCGTGCAGTGTCAGGCGTCGGGCGATCAGGTCGAGCAGGTCGAAGCTGAGCCGGTCGATCAACTCGTCGCAGGCCAGCGATGAGCTCATCAGCGCCGTGCCGCTCGCCTCGGCCGCGGCCGTGATCGCCGCGGAGATCTCCAGGCCGTCGCTGACCAGGACCAGCACCGGCGAGGTGGCGAACAGCTGCGCGACGGTGGCCTCGAACGCGTCGGCGGAGAGCCCGGAGAGGTGCGACTGCTCGGTGGGGCCGAGCACCTGCACCAGCTTCGGGTTGATCAGGTTGAGGTGTCCGACCAGCAGCGCGGGCTGGGTGGCGTGGACCGGCGCGGCGATCTCGCGCCTCCCCCCGGAGCGTCCCGCCACCCAACGCAGGCCGAGGCGCTCGGCGAACGCGGCGTGCAGGTCGTCGACGGTGGGGCGTCCGCTCATGCCGTGGCCCGGTGCGGCCTCCATTCGGTCAGCATCTGCAGCAGGGCCTTGGCGTCGCCCTGCCGCATCCGTTCGCAGTTGGCCGGGTCGCCGAACAGTTCGGCCAGCTGGGCGAGCAGCTCGAGGTGCTCCTCGGTGGAGGCCTCGGGAACCAGCATCGCGAACAGGAGGTCGACCGGAGCCCCGTCGACGGCGTCGAACTCGATCGGTGCGGCGAGTGCCAGCAGGGCACCGACCGGCTGCCCGCAGCTGGCGAGCCGGCCATGGGGCAGGGCGACGCCGTGGCCGAGGCCGGTGCTCCCGAGCTTCTCGCGCCCGAGCAGCGCCGTGAACACCTCGGCCTGGCCGAGTTCGTCGCTGCTCGCTGCGAGCAGTTCGCTGGCCATCTCCAGCGCGCGCTTCTTGCTGGTGGCCTGGGTCCCGGTGACGATGCGGTCCGGGGTGATGATGTCGATGATCTGCATGGTCTCTCGGTCGGTGTCGTTAAGGGCCCGCCACGCGTCAGGAGGTCATTCGACCGCGTAGCGGTCGCCGGCGCCGGCGCGGTGGTTCTTGGTCTTCTCCTTGTGGCGTTTGAGCTGGCGGTCGAGCTTGTCGACCATGCCGTCGATGGCGGCGTACATGTCCTCCTCGGTGTGGTCGGCATAGACCTGTGCGCCGTTCAGGTGCAGTTCCGCCTCCGCCTTCTGGCGCAGCTTCTCGACGCTGAGGATGACGTGGACGTTGGTGACCCGGTCGAAGTGGCGCTCGAGGCGCTCGAACTTGCCCATCACGTACTCCCGCATCGGCGGGGTGATGTCGACGTGGTGACCGGTGAGGTTGATCTGCATCGTTGGCTCCTTGGGTGTGGTCCCGATGTCCACTACATCAGGCGCTTGCGTTCGTTGGACGGCGGAATGGTCATCGACTCACGGTACTTGGCGACGGTACGCCGCGCGACCTGGATGCCCTGCTTGCCGAGCAGGTTGGCGATTTTGTTGTCGCTGAGCGGCTTGGCGCAATTCTCCTCGCCGATCAGCTTGCGGATCAGGGCACGGATCGCGGTGGCCGAGGCGGCGCCGCCGTCGCTGGTGCTGACGTGGCTGGAGAAGAAGTACTTGAACTCGAAGACGCCTCGCGGCGTGAGCATGTACTTCTGCGTGGTCACGCGCGAGATGGTCGACTCGTGCATGCCGACCGCCTCGGCGACGTCGCGCAGGATCAGCGGCTGCATCGCCTCCTCGCCGTGTTCGAGGAAGCCACGCTGGTGCTCGACGATGCAGCGCGCCACCTTGAGCAGCGTCTCGTGGCGGCTCTGCAGGCTCTTGAGGAACCAGCGTGCCTCCTGCAGGTGGTTCTTCAGGCACTGGTTGTCGTCGCTGCTGTCGGCGCGGCGCACCAGGCCGGCGTAGCTGGCGTTGATGCGCAG
>JBFIFF010000189.1:0-4639 GCA_041602955.1 Gammaproteobacteria bacterium
GCTTCCAGTGCCATGCGGGGGTGCCCGAACCGGGCGTGCCGGGGGTGGTCGGTGGCGGTGCCCCGCCGCGCGGCCTGGCGGCCGTGGAGGCGGCGCGATGAGCACGCGGCCGATCGACCGCTACCGCAGGCGCCTGCTCGGCGGTGCGGTTGCCGCCGGAACGCTGGCCCTCGCGCCCGGGGTGTTCCTGCACCGCCTGGCCGAGGCCAAACCGGAGGCCGAACCGGTCACCTCGCGCGTGCGCTGGGGCCTGCTGGTCGACACCACGAAGTGCGCCGACTGCACCGCCTGCGTCGACGCCTGCCGCACCGAGCACGGCTGGGACGGCCACGGCCGGCCGCGCAGCGACGCGCAGTGGATCCGCAAGATCGAGCTGCGCGACCGCACCACCGGGCGGCGTGTCTCGTTGCCGATGATGTGCCAGCACTGCGCCGCGCCGCCGTGTGTCGACGTCTGCCCCACCGGGGCCTCGTTCCGGCGCGTCGACGGCATCGTGCTGGTCGACAAGCACATCTGCATCGGCTGCCGTTACTGCATGATGGCCTGCCCCTACAAGGCACGCTCGTTCGTGCACGAGGACCTGACCGGCCAGAAGCCGTGGTCGCCGCGCGGCAAGGGCACCGTGGAGAGCTGCACGCTGTGCGTGCACCGCGTCGACGCCGGACAGCCCCCGGCCTGCGTCGCCGCATGCGGGACGGACGGCAACGGGGCGCTGACCTTCGGCGACCTCAACGACCCGCACAGTGCCATCCACCAGGTGCTGGCGCGCTACCCGTCGACGCAGGTACGCGCCGACCTCGGCCTCGACGTCGGCGTGCGCTACCGCGGGCTGTGAAACCGGAGAAACGATGAAGCAGACCCGTTACCTCGAGATTGGCTCCAGCGGCGGCTACCTGCTGCTGCTCGGCCTGCTCGGCGCGCTGCTCGTCGCCGGCCTCGGCGCGGCGTGGTTCATGGAACACCACGGCCACCATGTCACCGGCATGGACAACCAGGTGGTGTGGGGCCTGCCGCACGTCTTCGCCGTGTTCCTGATCGTCGCCGCGTCGGGCGCGCTCAACGTCGCCTCCATCGGCTCGGTATTCGGCAAGCTCCCGTTCAAGCCCCTGGCGCGCCTGTCGGGACTCCTCGCCATCGCGCTGCTCGCCGGCGGACTGATGATCCTGGTGCTCGACCTCGGCCGTCCGGACCGGCTGGTCGTCGCCATGACCACCTACAACTTCAAGTCCATCTTTGCCTGGAACATCTTCCTCTACAACGGCTTCTTCCTGATCGTCGCCGCCTACCTGTGGACCCTGATGGACCGGCACCTCGCCGCGCACTCCGGCCGTGTCGGCCTGCTCGCCTTCGTCTGGCGCCTGGTCCTGACCGCCGGCACCGGCTCGATCTTCGGCTTCCTGGTCGCGCGCGAAGCCTACGACGCGGCGATCATGGCGCCGCTGTTCATCACCCTGTCGCTGGTCTACGGCAAGGCCGTCTTCATGCTCGTCGCCATCGGCCTGTTCCGTGGCACCGGTCGCACGCTCGACGGCGTGGTCCTCGAACGCCTGCGCGTGCTCCTCGGCACCTTCATCGCCGCCGCGCTGCTGCTGGTCATGATCCAGCACCTGACCAACCTGTACGCGGCCGAGCACCTCGCAGCGGAGCGCTTCCTGCTGCGCGACGGCGGCACCGTCACCCAGATGTTCTGGTTCGGCCAGATTGTGCTCGGCAGCCTGTTGCCGATGTGGCTGCTGCTGCACCCGTCGCAGCGTGGCTCCTGCACCGCGCTGATCGGCGCCTGCGTGCTGGTGATCCTCGGCGGCCTCGCGACCATGTACGTGGTGATCATCGGCGGCCAGTCGATACCGCTGGAGCTGTTCCCCGGCATGGAGGCGAGGAGCGGCTTCTTCGACGGCGCGGCCATCGACTACGCCCCGTCGCTGCCCGAGCTGGGCCTCGGTCTGGGCGGCACGGCGCTGGCCCTGCTCCTGGTCCTGGTCGCCGTGCGCGTGCTGCCGTTTCTCCCCGATGCGATGCCCGACGGCACCCCGGGCGACGACTGAGCTCCGCGCCAGCGCCCCTCCCCGAGCATGGCCCGCTTACTGGTCTCCGCCGCACACAAGTCCTCGGGCAAGACCAGCGTCTCGATCGGCCTGTGCGCCGCCCTCGCCCGTCGCGGCCTGGCGGTGCAGCCCTTCAAGAAGGGGCCCGACTACATCGACCCGCTGTGGCTCGGCCGCGCCGCCGGCCGGCCCTGCCACAACCTCGACTTCCAGGTGCAGACGCCGGACGAGATCCGCGCCGGGTTCGTGCGCCACGGCGCCGGTGCCGACGCGCTGGTGGTCGAGGGCAACAAGGGCCTCTACGATGGCCTCGACGTCGAGGGCAGCAACAGCAACGCGGCCCTGGCCCACCTGCTCGACCTGCCGGTGGTGCTGGTGCTCGACACCCGCGGCACCATCCGCGGTGTCGCGCCGCTGCTGCTCGGTTACCGCCAGTTCGATCCGCGGCTCAGGTTCGCCGGCGTGATCCTGAACTTCGTCGCCGGGTCGCGCCACGAGTCGAAGCTGCGCGCGGTGCTCGAACGCTACACCGACGTGCCGGTGCTCGGTGCGCTGCCCCGCGACGACGCGCTGGCGATCGGCGAGCGCCATCTGGGTCTGGTGCCGGCCAACGAGGCGGAGACTGCCGACGCACGCATCGCCGCGCTGGCCAGCGCGATCGAGCGCCACGTCGACCTCGGCGTGCTGCTCGAGCGCAGCGCGGCCCCACCACTGCCCGAGGCACCCCCGCAGCCGCCGCGCACGGCCATCGACGAACCGGTGCGCATCGCCATCGCCCGCGACCGTGCCTTCGGCTTCTACTATCCCGACGACCTCGCCGCGCTGGAACGGGCCGGGGCCGAACTGGTGCCTTTCGACACCCTGAACGACGCGGCGCTGCCCGCGGCCGACGGCCTGTTCATCGGCGGCGGCTTCCCCGAGACCTCGCTCCAGGCGCTGGCCGCCAACCGGCGCCTCCGGGCGAGCATCCGCGCCGCGATCGAGGACGGCCTGCCGACCTACGCGGAGTGCGGCGGCCTGATGTACCTCGCGCGACGCCTGTGCTGGCACGACGCCAGTGGCGAGATGGTCGGCGTGATCCCCGCCGACGTGCACATGGAGGCGCGACCGGTCGGCCGTGGCTACGTGCGCCTGCGCGAGACCGGCCACGCCCCGTGGCCGCGCCTCGCCGGGGATGGGCTCGTCTTCCACGCCCATGAGTTCCACTACTCGCGCCTGGTCGGGCTGCCCGACGGGCTGACCTACGCCTACGAGGTCGAACGCGGTTACGGCATCGATGGCCGCCACGACGGCCTGGTCATGCACAACCTGCTGGCCAGCTACGCGCACCTGCGCGACGTCGCCGGCAACCGTTGGACCGAACGTTTCGTGAGCCACGTGCGCCGCTGCCGCGCCGCGGCCGCCCAGACCCAGCCAGGAGAAAACCCGTGATCGTCACCCTGACACCCTCCGCCGCCACCCAGGTCAAGCAGGGACTCGCCGAGGCCGGCGACGAAGGGGGGCTCGGCCTGCGCCTGGCCGCCAAGCCCGACGGCAAGGGAGGCATCGACTACGCCCTGGGTTTCGACCAGCCCAATCCCGAGGACTTCCGCATCGACTGCGACGGGATCGAGGTCCTGATCTCACCGCTCAGCGAGGAGGTGCTCGACGGCACCGTGCTCGACTTCGCCGAGGTGAGTCCCGGCAAGAGCCACTTCATCTTCATGAACCCCAACGACCCGAACTACGAGCCGCCGCAGGACGTCGACTACGCGCCGCCCAAGCGCGCGCGCTGAGCGCCGTTTACCGGCGCTCACGGCCACGGGCGTATACTGGATGGCAACGGTCGACACCAAGGGATACGAATCGCGCCACATGGCCACCCTGTCCGACAACCAGGACGCGAACCGCCTGTGCGGCTACGTCATCGGCGACGACGGCAAGGCCGTCAGCGGCTGGAAGTTCGACACCCTGACCGCCGGTCGCCTGGCCCTGCCCTGCAGCCTGATGCTGATCATGCTCATCGGCATCGGCCTGGTGGCACTGCTGATGCCGCTGCTGCCCGCGGCCGTGCCCTACCTCGCCGGACTGCAACTGCTGTTCGCCGTGCTCGGGCTGCACCAGCTCCGCCGCATGCTTCGACGCATGCGCAGCAATGTCATCGAACCGCTCGAACAGCTGCGCCAGTGGGCGCGGGTGATGCGCAGCGGACGGCTGTCGGCCCGGGTGTCCGCCCCGGAGTCGGGGGAGTTCGTCGAGCTGGCCGGCGACATCAACCGTCTCGGCGAGCGCCTCGAGGCACTGACCCACGAGATGGACGAACGGGTGCACAAGCAGACCACCCGACTCGCCCACCAGACCCGCTCGCTGGCGATCCTCTACGAGGTGGCGGCGAGCATCAACAAGTACCGTGACCTCGACGACCTGCTGTCGCACTTCCTGCACACCCTGCGCGACGTCACCGACGCACGCGCCGCCACGGTGCGCCTGATCGGTCCCGACCAGAAGATGCGCCTGATCGCCAGCCTCGGCCTCGACGACGAGATCGTCCGCGCCGAGCAGCAGATCTCCATGGAGGAGAGCTGCGTCTGCGGCATGGCCCTCGGCGCCGGCAC
>JBFIFF010000190.1:0-4616 GCA_041602955.1 Gammaproteobacteria bacterium
ACTGCCGCTCGACGCCAGGCGCGGCAGCGCCGCGGCGTCGGGCAGGGGCAGGCGCGCGGCCAGCCGCGCCCAGGCGCACGCCTCGCCGGCGGCGCGGCGCAGCCCGGCCACGGTCAGGTCCCCGGTCGCGCCGTAGCCGACCCCGCCGTCGATGCTCAGCGTGACCATGGCCCCGAGGCCGCGACGCCGCGCCACCGGCTCGGGCACGTCCTGGCGTACCGCCAGCCGCTCCTCGCGGGTGGCGACCACGCGCAGGGTCCAGGCGTCGCACGCCGGGGCGACCGCGCGGAAGCGGGCAACGAGCGGTTCGAGGTCGGCACGCATGGCGCCGAGCGTAGCGCCGACGGCGCGGCGATGCACCCGCCGCGCATCGATGGCTAAACTGTCGGGCAGGGGATGCGCCAAGGGGGGCTGCGATGCGCCGGTACAGCTGGGACAACCTGCTCAGCGTCGAGGTCGACGAGATCGACGCCGACCACCGTCGCCTGGTCGACCTGTTCAACCTGCTCGCCCGCGCCGTGGCCGAGCGGCGGGACGGGGGCTATGTCGCGGCCCTGCTCGAGGAACTGATCGTGACCACCGACGCCCACTTCCGCCACGAGGAGCGGCTGATGATCGGCCATGGCTACCCCGACCACGAGGACCACGCCGCCGAGCACCGCGAGCTGATCGAGGCGGCGCGCGCGATGCAGCGGACCTTCCTCGCCGAGGGCCGCGGGCTGGAGGAGAAGGGGCTCGACTACCTCGAGCACTGGCTCACCGAGCACATCCTGGTCGCCGACATGCGCCTCGGCGCGTTCCTAGCCTCGGAGACCTAGCGCGGGTCAGCCGTAGCGCGGCAGCACGTAGGCCAGCGCCAGCGGGATTGCGACCACCGCGAACAGGTTGCCAGCGATCACGATCGACGCCACCCGCGCCGGCTCCTGGCGGTACTTCTCGGCGAGCATGAAGTTGAGCACCGCCGGCGGCAGCGCGCCGAACAGCAGCAGCGTGCCGGCGTAGATTCCCTGCAGGCCGAACAGCGGCACCAGCGCCAGCGCCAGCGCCACGCCGATCGCCGGCGCGGCGACCGCCGACAGTGCGCCGACGCGCCACTCGCCGAGGTCGGCCGTGGAGAGTCGCACGCCGAGCGCGAACAGCATCAGCGGGATCGAGATCTGGCCGAGCATCTCGATCGGCAGGGCCAGGGTCGGATGCAACCGGGTGCCGGTGAAGCTGAAGGCGAGGCCGGCGATGGCCGCGAGCACGATCGGCTGGCGGAACACCGCGACGATCTTGGCGCGATGGTCGAGCATCCAGATGCCGACGGTGAAGTGCAGCACGTTCTCGACCAGGAACACCACCAGCGCGGCCGGCAGCGCCGCCTCGCCGAATGCCAGCACGGTCAGCGGCAGGCCCATGTTGCCGGAGTTGCAGAACATCATCGGCGGCACGAAGGTCTTGGCCTGGTAGCCGGCGGCGCGCGACAGTGGCCAGGCGACGACGCCCGAGAGCAGCACCACCGCGGTGGCGGCCAGTGCCAGCGGCACGTAGGTGCCGAGGTCGAAGGTGCGGTCGGAGAGCGCCGAGAAGATCAGCGCCGGGACGAAGATCTCGAGGTTGAGCCGGTTGGCGACGTCCATCTCCGGCTTGTGCCGGCGGCCGTACAGGTAGCCGACCCCGCCGATGGCGAGCAACGGGAAGATGACCTCGAGGATGCGCAGCGCCAGCATGGAGCTACATCCGCTCCATCACCTCGATCCCCAGCAGGTCGAGCCCGGTGGCCAGCGTGCGTGCGACGCCGTCGCACAGGCGCAGGCGGCTGGCGCGCAGCGCGGCGTCGTCGGCCTTGAGCACCGGGCACCCCTCGTAGAACGCCATGTACAGGCTGGCCAGTTCGTAGAGGTAGGTGCTGAGCTGGTGCGGGTAGGCGTCGCGCGCGACCTGGTCGAGCACCTCGCCGAAGCGCAGAAGGTGCAGGGCCAGCGCCTTCTCCTGCGGGGCGTCGACCGAGATCGATGCGTGCAACGCCGCCGGGTCGGAGTCGGCCTTGCGCAGGATGCCGCGGATGCGCGTGTAGGCGTACTGCAGGTAGGGCGCGGTGTTGCCCTCGAAGCTGAGCATGGCGTCCCAGCTGAAGACGTAGTCGGTGGTCCGCGTCTTGCTCAGGTCGGCGTACTTGACCGCGCCGATGCCGACCTTGCGCGCCACGGCGTCGCGCTCGTCGGGCGACAGGTCGGGACTCTTCTCGGCGACCAGCCGCGCGGCACGCGCGACCGCCTCGTCGAGCAGTTCGGCGAGCTTCACGGTGCCGCCGGCGCGCGTTTTGAAGGGCTTGCCGTCCTCGCCCATCATGGTGCCGAAGGCGTGGTGCTCGAGACGGGTCGATGCGCCGCAGAAGCCGGCACGGCGACCGACCGCGAACACCTGCTGCATGTGCAGCGACTGGCGCGCGTCGATGAAGTAGAGGATGCGGTCGGCGCCGAGCTCGGCGCAGCGGAAACGGAGCGCGGCGAGGTCGGTGGTGGCGTAGAGGTAGCCGCCGCCCGACTTCTGCACGATCACCGGCTGCGGGTTGCCCTCCCGATCGGCGAACCCGTCGAGGAACACCACCTGAGCGCCCTGGTCCTCGACCGCCAGACCCTGCGTGCGCAGCTCGGCGACGATCTCGGGCAGGGCGTCGTTGTAGGCGCTCTCGGCGCGGATGTCGCCGCGCGCCAGGGTCACGCCGAGGCGGTCGTAGATCGCCTCGCTGTGGCGGATCGAGATCTCGATGAACTCCCGCCACAGGGCCAGGCAGCGCGCTTCGCCCGACTGCAGCCTGACGACGTTCTCGCGGGCGCGGTCGGCGAAGCCGGGCTCGTCGTCGAAGCGGGCCTTGGCCTCGCGATAGAAGGTCTCGAGGTCGGCCAGCGCGGTCTCGGCCGCGGTCTCACGCTCGCGGTCCTCGAGGTGGGCGATCAGCATGCCGAACTGGGTGCCCCAGTCGCCGACGTGGTTCTGCCGGATCACCCGGTGGCCGAGGTGCTCGAGCAGCCGCGCCAGCGCGTCGCCGAGGATGGTCGAACGCAGGTGACCGACATGCATCTCCTTGGCCAGGTTGGGCGAGGAGTAGTCGACCACCACGGTCTGCGCCGGCGCGGCCGGGGCGATGCCGAGACGCGGGTCGTCGATCACCTCGGTCAGCCGCGCCCCGAGCCAGCCGGGGTCGAGGTGGATGTTGATGAAACCGGGCCCGGCGATCTCGACCCGCGCGGCGGCGTCGCCGAGATCGAGCGCGGTGACGATCGCCTCGGCCAGTGCGCGTGGGTTGGTGCGCAGCCGCTTGGCCGCACCCATGGCGCCGTTGGCCTGGTAGTCGCCGAACTGCGGCTTGCCGCTGGGTGCGACCAGCGGCGGGCAGTCGTCGGGGACCCCGGCGGCGGTCATCGCCTGGCGGAGGCGCGCGGTCAGAAAGTCGCGGATGTTCATTCGGGTCGGCGTGCGTCGGCGCGGCGTGGGCGCGGCATTTTACCCCATGCGGCCTGGCTTCATGGTGACTCGTGCGCGGACCGCGCGACTCCTTTGGCCGGGCTTGAGCCCGACATCGAACCGGGTCGGGCAGGAGCCCGGCCTAAACCGCCGGACCCGGACGCAGGGCCGCCCACGCCAGCGCCAGCCAACCGAGCATCAGGGCGATGCCGCCGAGCGGGGTCAGCACGGCCAGGGCGCTCACGCCGGTCAGCACCAGCAGGTAGAGGCTGCCACTGAACAGCACGATCCCGGCCACGAACAGCGCCCCGGCGAGGCGTACCGCACGCCCCTGCCAACGCCCGGCGAGCAGCCCCGCGAGGAGCAGCGCGACCGCGTGCAGGGCCTGGTAGTCGACCGCCTTGCCCCAGGTGGTGGCGCCGTCCGTGGGGAGGGCGTGGGCCCCGTAGGCGCCGAGCGCGACCGCGGTCAGCCCGCCCAGCGCGCCGATCCCGACCAGCAACCTTTCCGCGGTCACGGCGCGAGCGCGGCCGCGGCCCGCAGGGCGTCGGGGCGCAGCGTGTGGGCGTTGGCGAAGCCGCCGACGTAGCGGACCCGCGCGGCGGCGAAGCGGAACAGCGTGAAGTCGCCGAATTCGAACCACTGGGCGGCGGCGGGGAAGCGCGCCAGGTAGCGGGCCCGCGCCGCCTCGCGTTGCGGGGCGTCGGTCCCGATCGCGGCAACCGTTCCCTCGAGGGTCACCCGGGCCAGCGTCTGCGGGTCCTCGCGGCCGTCGTCGGCCTCGGCCAGCGACAGCGCGGCGCGCGGGTAGGCGAGCAGGTGGCGGGTGTGTGCGGCGAGCCGGCTCAGGTGCAGCAGCCCCCCGGCGAGGTCGGCGTCGGGGGCCCAGGCGACCTGCGTGACGAGCGGGCCCTGCCCGCCGACGGTGGCGAGCGCGGCCCAGCGGGTGGTCCGCACCAGCGTGCCCACGGCCCGCAGCAGCTCGTCGTCCATCGTCGCTCCGCTCCTTGACGGCGGTCCATTCTAGCCGGTTGCGCGTGGTCCCGGCCCGGCATAGGCTGCGGGGGACATCGGCACCGGCAGACCCGCGGGGAGGCAGCGATGGACTCGGCACAGGACGGCGACCGGGCGCCCGGGCGCTTCTGCCCGCCCGGCTACGGCTACCG
>JBFIFF010000191.1:0-4600 GCA_041602955.1 Gammaproteobacteria bacterium
ACCATGCGCTCCTGCGACAGCCCGGGGGCGTGGGCCCGCGCCGGTCCCTGGCCGAAGTGCAGGTCGCCGTGGGCGTGAGGGCCGTGGCCGTGGTGATGGCCGTGGTCGTGGTCGTGGTGGCCGTGGTGGTGGTGGCCCCGGTCATTTGCGTGGAGGTGGTCGTGGTCGTGCCCGTCCGCCTCCAGCCGCGCCCCCTCGCCTTCGCCGCATCCGCATACCGTGCACATGGCGTTACCTCATTCGACCTCGAGTTCCTTGACCCGCATCTCGGTGCCACCGGTCGCCTCGACCCGGTAGCCGCCGCAGCTGGGGCAGGCCTCGTAGTGGTTGTCGATCGGCACCGGGGCGGCGCAGTCGTGGCACCAGCCCTGGCCGTCGACCATGATCATCTCGAGCCGCGCGCCATCGGCCAGGGTGTCGCGAGTCACGGCACCGAAGCAGAAGCGCAGCGACTCCGGCTCGACGTGCGAGAGCCGGCCGATTTCCAGCCACACCCCCTTGACCCGGGCGTAGCCCTGGGTCCGGCTGTTCTCCTCGAGGATGCGCAGGATCCCCTCGGCGAGCGACATCTCGTGCATCTTCGCGTTCCCGGCTCAACCGCCGTGCCCGCGCGCCGGCGGCTCGGGACGCAGCATAACGCACCATGGCGTGGCCCGTGACATCGGTCAATTCCCGGCCAGGGCGACGTGCCGCGTATCGACGGCGAGATCGAAACCGACGCACGGGTCGAGCGCCAGCACCGCCAGCGTCACGCCGCGACGCAGCTCCGCCTCGCCGGTCGCCGGCTGTGCCTCGAGGCCGCGCACCAGCGCCCCCGCGGGATGGAAGTTCCACTCCGTCGGCGCCACCACCCGGTAGGCGGCGATGCGCCGTCCGCCGTCGACCAGCGCGACGGTGTGCAACAGCAGGCCCCTGGCGGTCAGTGCCCAGCCGAGTCCCGCGTCCGCGTCGAGCGGCAGGCTGCCGCTCAGGGCCAGCGGGCCGCGCCCGACCAGGCCGTCGACCAGCTCGCGCAGGTCGACCAGGCGCGCGGCGAACCGCGTGGCGCAGCCGTGGCCGGACGAGGCACGCAACCCGCGCACCAGCGGCGCGTCCTGGCGCGCGGCCAGCGCGCCGGTCTCGACCGGCCGACCGAGCCAGTCGGGGCGATGGGCGAACCCGGGCTCAGCGGCCAGTCGCATGGCCAGTTCGCGCAGGGCCTCGCCCCCGGGTCGCGCCGGCATCAGCGGGGTCGCGCCCTGCCCCCAGCTGCCGAAGCCGCGTGCGTCGAGGTCACGCAACCAGCTGGCGACCGGTGTCGCGGCCGTGGCCAGCCAACCGGCGTAGGCCTCGGCATCGACACCGGGACCCGTGACACCGAGCACGGTCGTGTCGAGCAGCGTCTCGAGCTGGGCCAGGGCGGCGGCGAGCGCTCCCGGTGCGGCGTCCCCGTCAAGGCTCGCCAGCAGCGCCCGGCGCACCGTCGCGAAGGCCGCGACCTCGGGCTCCGCCCCGAGTGCGCGCGGCAGGTCGTGCAGCAGCCGCCAGAGCGATTCGAGCACGCTCTCGACCGCGACCGCGCGATCGGCATCGGCGGGCACCGCGACATCGGGGGCGCCGGCGGCGGCCAGGGCCATCGCCGCGCTCGTCGCCTGGGCGCGTCCGCACAGGGAGAACAGCCGGGGCACCAATGCCAGCGCCTCGGCCGCGGGGCGGCCCTCCAGCACCCGGCAGGCGTCGACCGGCCGCGCGGAGCGGGGCTCGACGGCGACGATGCGCTCGCCGTCCCATGTGACGCGGATCTCCAGGTGACCCTCGGGACCGCCGGCCGACATCGCTGTCATGCCCCGCCGAGCAGCCTGCGGCGGCTCACCCCAGGCGCCGACTCCGGCGCCCCGGGCAGCACCGCGGACGCCTCGTCGTCGACTCCGGGCGACCGCAGCAGCTGCTTGAGCACCTCGCGGGCCACGGCGCGCACCGCCGCCTGCTCCGAGTAGCCGGTCACCGGCGAGAGCAGCGAGCGGAAGGCGTAGCTACCGACCTCGTCCTCCCGCCCTCCGAGCAGCTGCAGCGCCATGCCGGGAAAACGTTCCGTGCGCCACACCCCCTCGTCCGGCGGGCGCCAGGCACCGTCCGGGTGCGGCAGGAGCATCAGGTTGACGCACCACGGGGTGATCAGCACGCCGAGGTGGCGGCCGTTCCAGTCGAGGAAGCCGACCACCTCGACGACCAGCGCGTCGTTGCGTAGCGGCAGGCCGGCCATGCGCTCGGCGCCGATGCGCTCGAACGCCTGGCGGACGCGGGTCGCGGGGTTGTCGCTCGACATCGCGGAAACGGCGCGCGGTGGCGCCGGCCTAGTGCGTCGCGACCGGCTCGCGCCCGGTCAGGTCGGCGAAGTGGGCGTCGATGTCGACGTCGGGGTCGCCGTTCATGACCGCCTCGAGGGCGTCGAGGGCGTCGTTGATCTTGCGCGCGTCCTCGTCCGTGAGCACCTCGCGCGCCGCGCCGAGGAAGTTGAGAATCCACGTCCCGGGTGCCTGCGGTCCGACCAGCAACATGTTGACCTGGGCCGACTGGCCGCGCCCCTCGCAGCGCGCGACGAACTCGCCCGCCTCGACCACCTGCATGGGGATGCCGATGCACATGCGAGTGGGACCTACGCGACGGCCTCGGTCCAGAAACCGCGCGTCCCCTCGACCGGCTCGGGCGTGGCGCCGAGGCGGCGCAACTCGGCCGCGATGCGCTCGACGAACTCCGGCATGCGCGCCTCGATCCCGGGCGACAGCCCCAGGTGGGTCTCCAGCGATTGCGGCACCATGCCGTGCAGCACCAGCTCCCGCGGCGCCTCGCCGCGCAGCTGGAGCATCGCCAGCAGGTCGCACAGACCGAGCTGGTGCGGCGAGATCTTGCTGCGGAAGAAGGCCGGCAGCGCGTCCCCGGCGAGGCGCACGAGGGTGCCCGGCGCCGCCCCGGTCTTGACCGCGTCGACCAGTACCACGCACTCGCGGTCGGCGAGGGTGTCGAGCAGGTCCATGCCCGAGGTGCCGCCGTCGATCACCTCGACGTCGTCGGGCAGCCGGTACTGCTGCTGCAGCCGCTCGAGGGCGTGGATGCCGATCCCTTCGTCGGTGAGCAGGACGTTGCCCACGCCGAGTAACAGGATTCTCTTCATCGCACGCCCTCCTCGCCCCTGCGGCCCCCGGTTCCCCGCGGCTCCCTCACAGTGCCTTGACCTTGACGATCTCGTTGTTCTCGGTGTCGACCATGTGGATCGCGCAGGCGAGGCACGGGTCGAACGAGTGCACGGTGCGCAGCACCTCGACCGGGCGCGCCTCGTCGGCGACCGGGTTGCCGACCAGCGCCGCCTCGTACGGCCCCATCTGGTCCTTGTGGTTGCGCGGGCCGGCGTTCCAGGTGCTCGGCACGACGCACTGGTAGTTCTTGATCTTGCCGTTGTCGATCACCGCCCAGTGCGAGAGCACGCCGCGCGGCGCCTCGTGGAACCCGAAGCCCTGGATCTCGCCCTTCGGGAACTCGGGCCGGCGGTAGGTCTCGACGTCGCCCTTGGCGACGTTCTCGACCAGCGCCGTCCACTGCCGCTTGAGGCTGTCGAGCATCACCGCGCAGCGCACCGCGCGCGCCGCGTGGCGGCCGAGCGTGGAGTGCAGCGCGGCCAGCGGGATCTCGGTCTTGGCGATGGCGCCGGCGTTCTCGATGACGAAGCCGAGGTGCTTCTTGGTCGACGCGTCGCCGGCCGCGAACATGGTCAGCACGTTGGCCAGCGGCCCGACCTGGGCCGGCTCGTCCTTGTAGGTCGGCGACTTCACCCACGAGTACTTGCCGTCCTCCTGCCAGTCGGTGTAGTTCGGGTTGGTCTCGCCCTGGAACGGGTGCAGCGGGTCGGTCCCGGTCGCGTACCAGGAGTGCTTGGTCGACTCCTTGACGCTGTCGCGGAACATGGCGTCCTGGAAGCTGGTGATCTGCTCGAACCGACCGATGTCGCCGGCGGGGATGTAGCCGCCGGGCATGTCGAACACGGTGCCCTTCTCGTCCATCGGCATGTCGGCCGCGGCGAGGTAGTTGGTCACGCCCTTCCCGTAGCCGGCCCAGTCGAGGTAGAAGGCGCCGACCGCGGCGATGTCGACCAGGTAGGCCTGGGTGACGAAGTCCTCGAGCTGGTCGATCAGCGTCTTGACGTACATCAGGCGCTCCATGTTGAGCACCGACTGGCTGTCGAGGTTGATCGAGTTGGTCACGCCGCCGACCGCCAGGTTCTGCACGTGCGGGGTCTTGCCGCCGAGCACGGTGACGATCTTGTTGGCGATGCGCTGGTATTCGAGCGCCTGCAGGTAGTGGGCCGCGGCGATCAGGTTGACCTCCGGCGGCAGCTTCATCGCCGGATGGCCCCAGTAGCCGTTGGCGAAGATGCCGAGCTGGCCCGAGGCGACGAAGGTCTTGAGCTTCTCCTGCACCGCCTTCATCTCCTGCGGCGAGTTGTAGCGCCAGTCGGAGAGGCTCTGAGCGAGGTTCGATGCCGCCACCGGGTCGGCCTCGAGCGCCGAGACGATGTCCACCCAGTCGAGCGCGCCGAGATGGTAGAAATGCACGATGTGGTCGTGAA
>JBFIFF010000192.1:0-4598 GCA_041602955.1 Gammaproteobacteria bacterium
CATCTGCCATCCCGAGGCGACCGACACCACGCGCCTCGGCACGGTCGACTACGAGGCGTTCCTCGACGGCGGCGACCCCGATTTCGCCGGTCGCTGGCCGGACGACGAGTGGCAGGCGCTCGCGCTGAACTACACCTCGGGCACCACCGGCAACCCGAAGGGCGTGGTCTACCATCACCGCGGCGCGTTCCTGAACGCGCTGGGCAACGTGCAGGCGTTCGCGCTGGACCGGCACAGCGTCTACCTGTGGACGTTGCCGATGTTCCACTGCAACGGCTGGACCTACACCTGGGCGGTGACCGCGGCATCCGGCACCCACGTCTGCCTGCGCGCCGTCGATCCCGCGCGCATCTTCCCGCTGATCGCCGAGCACGGCGTCAACCGCATGTGCGGTGCGCCGATCGTGCTGAACCTGCTGATCCACGCCCCGGACGAGGTCAAGCGTGCGTTCACCCAGACCGTGCGGGTCATGACCGGGGGCGCGGCGCCGCCCAGCGCGGTGATCGCGGCGATGGAGCGCATGGGCTTCTCGGTGGTGCACGCCTACGGCCTGACCGAGACCTACGGTCCGGCGACCCACTGCGCCTGGCAGGAACCCTGGGACGGTCTCGACCTGGCCGGCAAGGCCGAGATGATGGCGCGCCAGGGGGTGCGCAACACCACGCTCGCCGGGTTGCGGGTGATCGACCGGGAGACCGGTGCCGACGTCCCTGCCGACGGGCAGACGATCGGCGAGATCGTCGTGCGCGGCAACACGGTCATGAAGGGCTACCTCAAGAACCCCGGCGCGACGGACGAGGCGTTCCGCGACGGCTGGTTCCACACCGGCGACCTCGCGGTGCTGCACCCCGACGGCTACGTCGAGGTGCGCGATCGCTCCAAGGACATCATCATCACCGGCGGGGAGAACGTCTCCAGCCTCGAGATCGAGAGCGTCCTCTACCGCCACCCGCAGGTGATGGAGGCGGCCGTCGTCGCGCGTCCGGACGACCACTGGGGCGAGACGCCGTGCGCGTTCGTCGCCCTCAAGCCGGGGGCGGAGGGGGTCGACGCGGCGGCGATCATCGCCTGGTGCCGCGAGCAGATGGCGCACTACAAGGCGCCGAAGACCGTCGTCTTCGGCGAGTTGCCGAAGACCTCGACCGGCAAGATCCAGAAGTTCGTGCTCAGGGAGCGGGCGAAACGGCTCTGAGGGGACGGCACCCGTGCGTTCGCCCAGGTTCCGGGCGCTGTCCGGTGCGTGTCCGGTGGCGGGGCTCCGGGCCCTGGCGGTGGCCAGGCGCGCGCGTCAGTCGATGCGATTGAGCATGCGGTGGCAGTCGCGACCGTCCTTCTTGGCTTGGTACATCGCCCGGTCGGTGGCGTTGATCAGCGCCTCGGATGGGGTGTCGGACAGCGGCCGCAACGTGCACGAGCCGATGCTGGCGGTGATGCTCACGGCACCCTCGGGGGTCTCTATCGGTTGGCTGCGCAGGTTGTCGAGCGCCCGCTCGGCGATGAAGCGCGCCCCCTCGGTGGCGCACTCCGGCAGCACCACGAGGAACTCCTCCCCACCGTAACGGCCGAGGGTGTCGTAGTCGCGCAGCGAGCGGCGTATCCGTCCCGAGGCCTCACGCAGCACGCAATCGCCTGCCAGGTGACCGTAGGTGTCGTTGACCCGCTTGAAATTGTCGAGGTCGATCATCATCACGGTCAGGTCGAGCGCCCTGCGTGCCGATCGCGCGATCTCGTTGGTGAGCACCCGTTCGAGCATCTCGCGGTTCCAGAGGCGGGTCAGGGGATCGAGCAGCGCCTTGCGCTCTGCCGCGCTCAACTGGGCGCGCAGTTCGCGCTCGGTCTCGCCGAGGACCTCGGCGCGCAGCGAGATCTCCACCAGCGACCCGAGGTCCTCGAGCTGGGCCAGTTCCTCCTCGGACAGCTTCCGCGGGGCCAGGTCGATGACGCACAGCGTGCCGATGCGCAGACCGTCGGGGGAGTGGATCGGGGTGCCCGCGTACATGCGGATGTTCGGGTGGTCGAGGACCAGCGGGTTGTCCGCGAAGCGTTCGTCGCGCTGGGCGTCACCGACCACCATGGTCTCCTCCTCGAGGATGGCGTGAGCGCAGAACGAGGCTGTACGCGGGGTCTCGGGATCAACCAGGCCCTGGGCCGATTTGAACCACTGGCGCTCTTCGTCGACCAGGGTGACCAGCGCGATCGGTGCGCGCAGCAGGATGCGCGTGAGCCGGGTGATGCGGTCGAAGCGCTCCTCCGGCGGGGTGTCGAGGATGGCCAGCCGTTTCAGGCTCTCGAGGCGTGCGGCCTCGTCGGTTGGTAGCTCGGGCTCTTGCATGCAGCTGGCCCCTCGTTCGCCATGAGGTCCGAATATACCATCCGGGACCTCGGGACCTGCGCCCGTGCCGCTGTGCGCTAGAGCAGGAAATCCCGCAAGGCATCGAGGACCGCGTCCGGCTGCTCGGCGGTCATCATGTGGCCGCAACCGGGCAGCGTGACGGTGCGCGTGTCGGCGATCCGCTCGGCCACGGCCTGGGTCGCGCGGCGCGGCGTCAGCAGGTCCTGCTCGCCGAGCAGCAGCAGCGCCGGGCAGCGGATGGCGTCGAGCTTTTCGAGCGGCTCGCCGTAGGCGTTGCAGGCGTTGAGGTCGGCGTGCAGCACGCCGGGCGCGGCGCGCTCCATCAGCCGGGTCGCCTCGGCCATGACGTGGATGCCGGGCGTGCCGGTGCCGCCGAGCTGGCCGGCGAGGCTGTGGCCCCAGATCATCAGGCCGTCGATGGCGGCGTGGTCGTTGGCGGCGGCGGCGGCGAGCAGCGGCTCGGCGACCGCCATCGGCAGCGCGGTGCCGAGCAGGGCGATGCGCTCGACGCGATCGGGATGGCGCGCGGCGGTGTCGAGCGCGACCAGCGAGCCCATGCTGTGGCCGACCAGCGCGGCCTGCGCGACGCCCGCCGCGTCGAGCAGCGCGACGACCCAGTCGGCCAGCGCCCCGATTGACGGCAGCGGGTCGCCGCCCGAGCGGCCGTGACCGGGCAGGTCGACGGCGAGCACCGCGCGGCCGTGGCGGGCGAAGTGGCGCGCGGGCAGCGCCCACATGGCGTGGTCCATCGCCGAGCCGTGCAGGAACAGCAGCGCCGGTCGGGCCGGATCGAAGGGGCGCCCGCCGGTCGAGGCGTGGACGGGGTGGCCGTGGACGGTCAGTTCCATGGCCTCACCCCTTCTGCGACTTGTAGAGCGCCCGGCCGAGGTCGTCGACCAGGTCGGCCGGGTCCTCGAGCCCGACCGAGAGCCTGACCAGCCCCTCCGAGATGCCGGCCGCGGCCAGCGCCTCGGCGTCCATGCGGCTGTGGGTGGTGCTCGCCGGGTGGATCACCAGCGACTTGGCGTCGCCGACGTTGGCCAGGTGCGAGAAGAGCCGCAGCCCCTCGATGAGGCGCACCCCGGCCTCGCGCCCGCCCTTGAGCTCGAAGCTGAACACCGCCCCGCAGCCCCTGGGCAGCAGGCGCTGCGCCAGCGCGTGGTCGGGGTGGTCGGGCCGCTCCGGATAGTTGATCTTGGTGACCGCCTCGTTCTGCGCCAGGAACTCGACCAGCGCGCGGGTGTTGTCGACGTGGCGCAGCATGCGCAGGCCGAGCGTCTCGACCCCCTGCAGCAGGTGGAAGGCGGTGGTCGGGCTCATGCAGGCGCCGAAGTCGCGGATGCCCTCCTTGCGCGCGCGCATCAGGAACGCCGCCGGGCCGTACTCCTCGGCGAAGTCGAGGCCGTGGAAGCCGGCGTAGGGTTCGGTCAACTCGGGGAAGCGACCGCTCGCCTCCCAGTCGAACCGGCCTGCATCCACCAGCACGCCGCCGATGGCCACGCCGTGGCCGCCGAGGAACTTGGTCGCCGAGTGCATGACCAGGTCGGCGCCGTGGTCGAGCGGCCGGCACAGGTACGGCGTCGCGAAGGTGGCGTCCACCAGCAGCGGCAGGCCCGCGGCGTGGGCGACGGCGGCGACGGCCGGGACGTCGAGCACGTCGTTGCCGGGGTTGCCGAGGATCTCGCCGAACACCAGGCGCGTCTCCGGGCGGATCGCGGCCCGGAAGGCGTCGGGATCGCGCGGGTCGACGAAGGTGGTGGTGATACCGAAGCGCGGCAGGGTGTAGGCGAGCAGGTTGTGGCTGCCGCCGTAGAGCGAGCGCGAGGCGACGACGTGGCCGCCGGCCCCCATCAGCGTCGCGATCGCCAGGTGCAGCACCGCCTGGCCGCTGGCCGCGGCGATGGCCCCGAGCCCGCCCTCGAGGGCCGCGACGCGCTCCTCGAGCACCGCGACGGTCGGGTTGGAGATGCGCGAGTAGACATGGCCGGTGCGCTCGATGTTGACCAGCGCCGCGGCGTGGTCGGTGTCCTCGAAGACGTACGACGCGGTCTGGTAGATCGGCGTCGCGCGCGCCCCGGTCGCGGGGTCGGGCTGCTGGCCCGCGTGCAGGCTCAGGGTGTCGAACTTCAGGTACTTGGGTCCGGGCATGCGCGTGCTTCCGGTGACTTGAGCAAGGAGCGGGAGGGGCCACCATACCGACTTCCCGGGCCGCGGGGAAACGGTGCGGCGCCGGCTTGCAATCGAC
>JBFIFF010000193.1:0-4586 GCA_041602955.1 Gammaproteobacteria bacterium
CCGGCGCCCCGGCCCGACGCGCCGGGGGTCAGCCCGACCCCGCGAGGCGCCTGACCAGGTCGTCGATCGCCCGCCCGTAAAGCGTGCCGGCGACCAGGCGCAGTTCCGCCGCACTAGCGGCGCCGACCTGCTCCTCCCTGAACGGCTGGCCGTCGACCCGGTAGGCGATGCTGGCACGCAGCGTGGCGTCGGCGCCGAGGTCCGCCACCACCAGCGAACCCGGGTCAGGGACGTACGGGCCCTGCCCACGGTCGGCCAGCGGGTCGGCCCCGGGGACGAAAGCGCTGATCTCGAGCCCGGTCACCTCGACCGTGACCGGGCGCGGCAGTTTCGGTGCCCGGAGGGTCAACTCGCGGTGCAGCACGTCGATCAGGGGGGGGCCGAGGATCGTCTCGCCGAGGTAGAAGCGCACCCCGCCCCCCTCGACCGCCTTGAGCGCCGTGAACGGGGCGTCGCGCCGGTCGGAGACGACCGGGCGGTAGCGCGGCTCCTCGGGCAGGACCTCGGGCCCGGCACAGGCCACGAGCCCGATCGAGAGCAGGAATACGACGACAAAGTGGCGCCTGGACATGAACCGGAATCTCGCTGTGGCGAACATTGCGCCCCGATCGGAACCATGTTCCTTGCGCCGGCCATTGTACGCCATTGGTCGCCGGGACAGCCGGGTGGCACGCGAGCTACCGGATCGAGCTGAAGCCACCCTGCGCACCCGGCCGCCCTAGTCCGGCACCACGCGACCCGGGTTGAGGATGCCGTCGGGATCGAGCGCCCGCTTGAGACGGCGCATCAGGTCGACCTCGACCGCCGACTTGTAGCGCGCCACCTCGTCGCGCTTGAGCCGCCCGACGCCGTGCTCGGCGCTGAAGCTGCCGTCCATCGCCATCACCAGATCGTGCACCGCGCGGTTGACCTCGGCGGTGCGTGCGAGGAAGGCCTCGCCGGACATCTCCGGCGGCTGGTTGAGGTTGAGGTGGATGTTGCCGTCGCCGAGGTGGCCGAAGAAGACCAGGCGCACGCCGGGCACCAGCCGCTCGGCCAGCGCGCCGCCCTCGACCAGCAGTTCGTGGGTGCGCGACACCGGCACCGCGACGTCGTGGCGGATGCCGGTCCCGGTGCGCTTCTGCGCCTCGGGGATCGACTCGCGCAGGCGCCAGAAGTCGGCCGCCTGGGCGACGCTCGCGGCCAGCGCGGCGTCGACCACCTCGCCGGCCTCGAACCCCTCGGCGAGGATCAGCTCGACCAGCCCGCGCAGGTCGTCGCCGGGCCGCCCCGAGGCGAGTTCGAGCAGCACGTAGTGGGCGTGCGCTTCGTCGAACGGGTCGCGGGTGTCGGGGATGGTGGCCAGCACCAGCTCGAGGCTGGTGCGGTTGAAGTACTCGAAGGTGACCACCGCGTCGCCCGACAGCTCGCGCGCGCGGCGCAGCAGGCGCAGCGCCGTCTCCGGGTCGCGTACTGCGACCAGGGCCACCTGCATCTCGCGCGGGCGCGGGTGGAGCTTGAGCACCGCGGCGGTGATGATGCCCAGCGTCCCCTCGCTGGCCAGGAACAGCTCGCGCAACGGGTAGCCGGTATTGTCCTTGCGCAGCCGGCGCAGGCCGTTCCAGACCGTGCCATTGGCGAGCACCACCTCGAGGCCGAGCACCTGCTCGCGGGCGTTGCCGTAGCGCAGCACGTTGGTGCCACCGGCGTTGGTCGCGAGGTTGCCGCCGATCTGGCAGCTGCCCTCGGCGGCGAGACTCAGCGGGAACAGCAGCCCGGCCGCTTCGGCCGCGGCCTGCACGTCGGCCAGCACGCAGCCGGCCTCGACGGTCATGGTGAAGTTGGCCGCGTCGAGGTCGCGCACCCGGTTCATCCGGGACAGGGAGAGCAGCACCTCGCCGGCGTCCGGCAGCCCGCCCCCGGTCAGCCCGGTGTTGCCGCCCTGCGGGACGACCGGCACGCCGGCCGCGTGACACAGGCGCACGACCTCGGCCACCTCGGCAGTCGAGCCGGGGCGCAGCAGCAGCGTCGCCTGGCCGCGGTAGGTGCCGCGTGGGTCCTCGAGGTGCGGCGCGATGACCGCCGGGTCGTCGCTCCAGCCGGAGGGACCGAGCGCGGCCTTGAGCTGCGCGACCAGGGTTTCGGGGAGTGCGCTCATGGCGCGACTCTACCAGCCGCGCCCGGTCGCGTGCAGCGTCGGGCGCGCTCAGCCGAACGGGTTCTCGGCGAAGTGGTCGCGGATCGCGGCCAGCTCCCCGGGATGGGCAGCGAGGGTGCGGACGCAGGCCGGATCGAGCTTGCTTCCGGCCATCTCGTCCATCAGGCCGATCGCCTCGTCATGCGTCCACGCCCTCTTGTACGGACGGCGGCTGGTCAAGGCATCGTAGATGTCGGCCGCGGTGACGATCCGCGCCTCCACCGGGATCGCCTCGGCGACGAGACCCTCGGGATAGCCCGAGCCGTCGTACGCCTCGTGGTGGTAGCGGACGATGTTGCGCAGGATGGCGATGTTGTCGGACGGGGTGAGGCGGAAGTCGGCGATCATGCGGTCGACGATTTCGCAGCCGACGTCGACGTGGCGCTGCATGGCGCTGAACTCCGCGTCGGTCAGCTTGCCGGGCTTGAGCAGGATGGCGTCGGGGATGCCGATTTTTCCTATGTCGTGAAGCGGCGCGAACAGGAACACGAACTCGATCTGCGCGTCGCTCAGCCCCTCTGCGTCGGCCAGCTCGTTGGCGATCAGACGGGCGTAGCGCGACATCCGGTCGAGGTGCGCGCCGGTGTCGTTGTCGCGCTGCTCGGCGAAGTGGCGCGCGGTGCGGATCGCCCCGCGCAGGGTGTGGCCGACGGCCAGCTCGCGGATCACGGTCAGCGAGATCAGGTGGCCGAACGGATCGAGGCTGCCGAGCACGCTGTCGACGAAGAAGCCGGGCTCGGTTGCGTCGAAGAACAGCAGCCCGGCGAACTCCCCGTCCATGTACATCGGCATGGTGTAGCTGGAGCGGTAGCCGCGACCGGCGATCTCCCGGGTGTGCTCGGCCAGCGCGGGGTCGAACGCGTCCATGTCGTCGACCACCCGCGGCTGGCCGCACACGGCGATCTCGCGCAGCGTCGGCGAGTCGGCCAGGCGGGCGGTGTAGTGCCTGAGCTGGGTGTCGCGCCGGTCGCTGGCCATGAAGGTCTTGAGCTCGTCGCTCTCGGGGTCGTAGACCGCCGTGGCGATCCGCTGCAGCGGGGGGTACTGCCGCTCGAGGACCTCGTGGATGTAGGCGAGCTTCTGGTGCGCCGTGCCGAGCCGGTTGAGCTCCCCGAGCAGGCCGGGGTGATGGCGTATCGACGAAGGCATGCGTGGCTTTTGCGAGGTTCACCTGTGAAGCCACCCGGACCTGGACGGGCGGTGTCGCCATTATCCTAGCAGCGACGGGCGGGATGTGACGCCGCCTGGAATCATCGAATTATCACGGGCCTTTGCCCCGTCCGCGCATAATCTGGCCGAGGCGACGCTACACTTGGCGCGGACGCCACGAGGAGTCGCCCATGGCACCGATCACGCCCGCCGAGGCAATGGACCGAGCCCGCGCGATGCGCGACGCGGCGGTGGCGTCGGGCGACCAGCCCTACGGCGCGGTGGTGATACGTGATGGCGTGCTCATCGCCGCATCGTCCAGCCGCGTCGTCGTCGACGGCGACCCGACCGCGCATGCCGAGATGTCCGCGCTGCGCGATGCCGCACGCGCGCTCGGCCGGGCCGACCTCTCCGGCTGCCGGCTCTATTCCACCTCCCGGCCGTGCCCAATGTGCGAGGCGGCCGCGGCCTGGGCCGGGATCGAGCGCCTGGTACACGGCGACGCGCTGACCGACGGCGGCCCACCGAGGCTGCGCCGGTGCTGACACCCGACCTGCGGCGACGGAGTCTGCTGCGGGGTCTGGCCCTTGGCAGCGTGGCCGTACCGCTGGGCCTGGCCGACCGGCTCGTCGCGGCGCCGACGCGTCCCGAGGACGTCCGCTTCATCGCCCGCGCCCTGGAACTGGCCGGGCACGGCAGCGCCCGCGGCGACGGCACGCCCTTCGGCGCGCTGGTGGTCCGCGACGGGACGGTCGTCGCCGAGGGCTGGAACCGGACCCGCCTGCTGGGTGACGCGACCGCCCACGCGGAGACCGAGGCGATTCGCGCCGCCGCCCGGGCCCTTGGCCGCCGCGACCTCGCCGGTTGCACCCTCTACACCAACGGCGGGCGCCCGTGCCCGATGTGCGAGGGTGCCGCCTGGTTCGCCCGCATCGACCGCCTGGTCTACGCGCACTCGGCCGGGGCGATCAACGACGCGGGCGAGCCGCAACTGGGAGGCTGCTGACCTCCCGGACATACCGACTGCCGCGGCCACGCGCCCGGGTTAGGCTATCCTGCCATCCTCCACGGAGCGCAACACGTGATGCATAACCATTCGACTGCCGTGATCGGCCTCGGGGCCATGGGCCTCGGCATGGCCCGCGCCGCACTGCGTGCCGGGCTCGACGTTGCCGGGTGCGACCTGCGCGAGGCGGCACGTGCCGCTTTTGCCGCCGAGGGCGGGCGTGCCTGCGCGACGCCGGCCGAGGCCGCCGCTGGC
>JBFIFF010000194.1:0-4459 GCA_041602955.1 Gammaproteobacteria bacterium
ACCGAGACCACCTTCTACGTGCTCGCGGTCTACTTCGGTGCGGTGCAGGTGCGGCGCGTGCGCCATGCACTGGCCGCCGGGCTGACCGCCGACCTCGCCGGCATCGTCGGGGCGGTGGTGGCCTGCCTCTACCTGTTCGGCTGAACGAGGCCGGTTCAGGCGGCAAGCCGCACCTTGCCGTACGGGGTCGCCTCGCGACGTACGTAGACCAGCGGCAGGGCGGTCTCGAGCCAGCGCGCGAGGCCGCGGAGGTCGATTTGAGGGTCGAGCGGCGCATGGGCCAGCTCGGCGGCGACCGGGTCGTCGGGCCACCCCCGCGCGTAGTCCCGCAGCCACGGTGCGACGACGTAAAAACGCAGGTAGCGCGACAGGTAGGGCCGCACCCGCGACGGGCTGGCATGGAGATGGAAGGTGGCGCGGTAGGCGGCGAGGAACAGCCGCTGGTAGTCGTCGTAACCGTGGGCGAGGTCACAGCCTGGATCGAGTTCCCAGACCGGGTGGGCGAAGCGATCGTCCTGCACGGGGCCTCCGGGGCGTTGGCGGACGGACTCGGTACCGTATTATCGACCGCCATGATCGCCTTGAATAGGTAGAAACCCTTGGAGTTGTCGTGATATCTGTCAGTTCCCAACGACGCCGGGCAACCGGTCGGAACCGACCGTTTCCTTGGCCTACCGCGCCCAAGCGCGCATAATCCCGGACACCCGCCTACGCGGTCTTCCCCAACACCACCACCGCGACCACGGTCTGCACACGCTCAAACCCGCGATGAAATGTCTTGACGATTTCCGCCTGCAGCTGGGCGGCCGGGAGCTGGTGCCGCTGATGATCGGCGGCATGGGCGTCGACATCTCGACCGCCGACCTGGCCCTCGAGGCCGCACGTCTCGGCGGCATCGGGCACATCTCCGACGCCATGGTGCCGACGGTCTCCGACCGCCGCTACCACACGCGCTACGTCGCGGCGAAGATGGCCAAGTACAAGTTCAACGTCGGCAACGACGACAAGTCGATCGCCCAGTTCGACCTCGCCGAACTGGCCGAGGCGCAGCGCCTCCACGTCGAGCACGCCATGGGCCGCAAGCGCGGCGACGGCATGGTGTTCATCAACATCATGGAGAAGCTGTCGATGAACAACCCGCAGGAGACCCTGCGGGTGCGCCTGACCGCGGCGCTCGACGCCGGCATCGACGGCATCTCGCTGAGCGCCGGGCTCCACCTCGGCTCCATGGCGCTGATCCAGGACCACCCGCGCTTCCGCGACGCGCAGATCGGCATCATCGTCTCGTCGGTACGCGCGCTGAACCTGTTCCTGCGCAAGACCCATGCGCTCGACCGGCTGCCCGACTTCGTCGTCGTCGAGGGGCCGCTGGCCGGCGGCCACCTCGGCTTCGGCATGGACTGGCGCGAGTACGACCTCGCGACCATCGTCGGCGAGGTGCTGGCGTTCCTGAAGGAGCACGGCCTCGCCATCCCGGTGATCCCGGCCGGCGGCGTGTTCACCGGCAGCGACGGCGTGCGCTTCATGGAGACGGGCGCGAGCGCCGTGCAGGTGGCGACGCGCTTCACGGTGACCCGCGAGTGCGGCCTGCCCTCCAAGGTCAAGCAGGAATACTTCAAGTCGAACGAGGCCGACGTCGAGGTCAACCAGATCTCGCCCACCGGCTACCCGATGCGCATGCTCAAGCAGTGCCCGGCGATCGGCTCCGGCATCCGCCCGAACTGCGAACAGTACGGCTACCTGCTCGACCGCAAGGGCCATTGCTCCTACATCGACGCCTACAACCGCGCGGTGGAGAAGAACCCCGACGACGTGCACGTCTACGACAAGACCTGCCTGTGCACGCAGATGCGCAAGTTCAACTGCTGGACCTGTGGCGAGTACGTCTACCGGCTCAAGGACACCACCGTGCAGAACCCCGACGGCAGCTTCGCCGAACTGAGCGCCGAGCACGTCTTCGAGGACTACCGGCTGAGCCGCGACGACCGCATCGCACTGCCCGACGCCCCGGACTGAGGCGTACCGAACCTCCGCGGCCCCGTGCCGGTCCAACCGGCATGCCCCGTCACGGGAGGCCGCCGATGCCGCCACGAGTCCTGCTTCCGATCGCCCTGCTTCTGCTTGCCTGGAGCGGCACCCTGGCAGCCGAACCGCTGCGCTTCGAACTGCGGGCAGCGAGTTCGACCGCCTACGCCCACCCGCACGACATCGTGCTCTCCCCGGACGGGCGCTGGCTCTACGTCGCCGACAACGGCAACGACCGCATCGCGGTGCTCGATCCCGAGACGCTGGTCGAGCACGGCGAGTTCGGCCGCGGCGAGGTGCGCGCGCCGCACGACGTCGCCTTCGACCGCGAAGGGCGCCTGCTGGTCGCCGACACCGGCAACGACCGCATCGCGATCTACGCCGTCGACGGCGCCGACGCACGGCTGGTCGGCGAACTGCGCGAGCGGCTCGGCCGTCCCGAGGGGGTCGCCGCCCACCCCGACGGGCGCGTGTTCGCCACCGGCGCCGCGTCGGGCAACCTGGTCGTCTACCGCGACGGCGCGGTGGTCGGCGAACTCGGCGGCCTGTCGGCCCCGCACGACGTGGAGTTCGCCCCCGACGGGTCGGCGTGGATCGCCGATGCCGGCAACCACCGCATGGTGCGCGTCGACGACGCCTACACCATCGACCGCGTCCTCGACCGCGCCACCTACGGCTTCGCCGGGCCGCGCTACCAGGACTTCGACGCCGAAGGCCGGATGTTCGTGGCCGACAAGTACAGCCACGCGATCAAGGTCATCGCGCCCGACGGCACGCTGCTGCAGGTGCTCGGCGGCACGCGCGGCCTCGGCGAGGGTCTGTTCTACCAGCCCGAGGGGGTCGAGATTCGCGGCACCGAGGTCTGGTTCGCCGACACCTACAACGACCGCATCGTGCGCTACCGGGTCACCGCGGCGCGCTGAGCGCCCGAGCAGATGGTGCATTTCTCACGTTTTGATCACGGCCGAAACGATGCCGCCCGTCGGCGGGTCTACTCCTGCGTGATCCCCTATACAGACCACGGAGTCCCGCTGTGAAAACCCTCATCCTCGGCCTGACCCTGGCCACCGCCTCCGCCCTCGCGCTGGTCGCCTACGGCGGCAGCGACACCAAGCCGACCGCCACCGGCCAACGCGCCGTCGCCACCTTCGCCGGCGGCTGCTTCTGGTGCACCGAGTCCGACTTCGAGAAGGTGCCCGGCGTCATCGACGCGGTTTCCGGCTACACCGGCGGCGAGGTCGAGAACCCGACCTACCAGCAGGTCGCGGGCGGCGGTACCGACCACCTCGAGGCGGTCCAGGTGCACTACGACCCGAGCGTGATCAGCTACGAGGGGCTGCTCGAGGCGTTCTGGCGCATGTTCGACCCGACCGATGCGGGCGGGTCGTTCGTCGACCGCGGTCACCAGTACAGCTCGGCGATCTGGTACCACGACGATGCCCAGCGGTCCGCCGCCGAGGCGTCCAAGGCCGCGCTCGCCGCCAGCGGCCGCTACGACCGACCGATCGTCACGCCGATCCTGCCGGCGACCACGTTCTACCGGGCCGAGGCCTACCACCAGGACTACCACCGCGAGAACTCGATCCGTTACAACTTCTACCGTTACAACTCGGGGCGCGACCAGTACCTGGAGCGGACCTGGGGTGAGGCGCTGAAGGTCGACTACGCCGCCTTCAGCCCCCGGCCGCAGGAGGCCGCCAACCGCTACCACAAGCCGTCCGTCGCCGAGCTGCGCAGCCGGCTGTCCCCGCTGCAGTACGAGGTCACCCAGGAGGAGGGCACCGAGCCGCCGTTCCAGAATGCCTACTGGGACGAGAAGCGTGACGGCATCTACGTCGACATCGTCAGCGGTGAGCCGCTGTTCTCGTCGACCGACAAGTTCAAGTCCGGCACCGGCTGGCCGAGCTTCACCCGGCCGCTGGTCTCGGAGCTGATCGTCGAGAAGGTCGACTACAAGCTGCTCTTCCCGCGCACCGAGGTGCGCAGCCGCTACGCCGACTCCCACCTCGGCCACGTGTTCAACGACGGTCCGGCACCCACCGGACTGCGCTACTGCATCAACTCGGCGGCGCTGCGCTTCGTGCCGAAGGAGCAGCTGGCCGAGAGCGGCTACGCGGAGTTCCTGAAGCTGTTCGAGTAGGTCGCCGGGTCAGCGCGCCGACGCGTCACGCGGAAGGCGCAACCGGAAGCACGCCCCGCCGCCCACGCGGTTGCGGACCTGGAGTTCTCCGCCGAGGAGCCGCGCAATGCGACGCGCGATGCTCAGGCCAAGGCCGGCGTGGCCGCGCGCCCGTGCGCCGGCCGCACCGCGACGGAACGGCTCGAAGATGGTCTCGAGCTCCGCCTCGGGAATCCCCGGGCCGCGGTCGCTGACCGTGACCTCCAACCCTGCCCCGGCCGGGGCGAGCGCGACTTCGACCTCGCCGCCGCCCGG
>JBFIFF010000195.1:0-4440 GCA_041602955.1 Gammaproteobacteria bacterium
CTGTCGGAAGGTGCGAGGCTCATGTGGCCATAATTCCCGTAGCGAGGACCCTAGCCTAGGCCATGGCCCCGGGGCTGCCAACCCGTCGGGATCAGGGTCGAGGCAGATCCAGCGGTCCTTCGTCGAGGGCGGCGATCTGCTCGCGCAGCGCCAGCACCTGCTCCTGCCAGTAGCGCTGGCCGCCGAACCACGGGAAGGCGCGCGGGAACGCCGGGTCGCTCCAGCGCCGCGCGATCCAGGCCGCGTGGTGCAGCAGGCGCAGGCTGCGCAGCGCCTCGACCAGGTGCAGCTCGCGGGTGTCGAAGTCGTGGAAGCGGCGGTAGCCCTCGAGCACCTCGCCGAGCTGGATGCCCATCGCCTCGCGGTCGCCGCTGAGCAGCATCCAGAGGTCCTGCACCGCCGGGCCGGTCAGGCAGTCGTCGAGGTCGACCAGGTGGACCCCGGCGTCGGTCCACAGCAGGTTGCCCGCGTGGCAGTCGCCGTGCAGGCGCAGCCGGCCCACCTCGCCGGCGCGGTCGAACGCCGTGGTGACGCGGGTGAGCAGGTCCCCGGCGACGCTGCGGTAGGCGTCGACCAGGTCGTCGGGCACGAAGCCGCCGTCGAGCAGCGTCGCCACGGAAGCGTGGCCGTGGTGCTCGATGGTCAGGTCCGGACGGGCCGCGAAACGCCGGGTCGCACCGCAGGCGTGCAGGCGCCCAAGCAGCCTGCCGAGCAGCCGCCGGCGCTCGGGGTCGTCGAGATCGATCAGCCGTCCGCCGCGGCGCGGGAACAGGGCGAAACGCCAGCCGTTGTGCTCGAGCAGCGTGCTGCCGCCATGGGCGAGCGGCTCCACCACCGGCAGGTCGTGCGCGCCGAGCTCGTTGGCGAATTCGTGCTCCTCGCGGATCGCCGCATCGCTCCAGCGGCCCGGGCGGTAGAACTTGGCGACCAGTGGTGCCGAGTCGTCGAGACCCACCTGGTAGACGCGGTTCTCGTAGCTGTTGAGCGCGAGCAGATGCCCGTTGACGCGGTGTCCGACCGCCTCCACGGCGTCGAGGATCACCTCGGGGGTCAGGCCCGCGAACGGGGTCTGGTCAGGCTCCATGGTGGGCATCGCGGGCGAGTGGTGCGCATGGCGCGGGCCGCCACTGTCGCATGCGGAGATGACCTGCCTCAAGCAATGCGCATTTGGCAGCCGCCCTGGCTGGTCTAAGCTAGCAGGAGCGCGAGAGGCATCGCGCGCGATACGAACCGCCCGGTCGAGGGCGGCACGCCACCCGTCCCACAGCTATCCGAGGTTCACCGATGGCCGACATCCACGACAGCGATCCCCAGGAGACCCAGGAGTGGCTCGACGCGCTCGATGCCGTGATCGACGTTGAGGGGGCGGAGCGTGCCCGCTTCCTGCTCGAGCAGCTGGTCGACAAGACGCGCCGCGCGGGAACGCAGCTGCCGATCTCGAACAACACGGCCTACGTCAACACCATCCCGCCCCACCTCGAGGAACGCATCCCGGGCGATGCCGCGATCGAGTGGCGCCTGCGCACCTACATCCGCTGGAACGCGCTGGCGATGGTGGTGCGCGCCAACCGCGAGAATTCCGAGCTCGGCGGCCACATCTCCAGTTTCGCCTCGGCGGCGACCCTGTACGACGTCGGCTTCAACCACTTCTTCCATGCCCCGAGCGTCGACCACGGCGGCGACCTGGTGTTCATCCAGGGGCACTCGGCGCCGGGGGTCTATGCCCGCGCCTTCCTCGAGGGGCGGCTCAGCGAGACGCAGCTCGACGGTTTCCGTCGCGAGGTGAGTGCCAAGGGCCTCGCCTCCTACCCGCACCCGTGGCTGATGCCGGAGTTCTGGCAGTTCCCGACGGTCTCCATGGGGCTGGGCCCGATCCAGGCGATCTACCAGGCACGCTTCATGAAGTACGTGCACGACCGCGGCCTGGCCGGCAGCACCGGCCGCAAGGTCTGGGCCTTCCTCGGCGATGGCGAGACCGACGAGCCCGAGTCGCTCGGGGCGATCTCGCTGGCCGGACGCGAGAAGCTCGACAACCTGATCTTCGTGGTGAACTGCAACCTCCAGCGCCTCGACGGTCCGGTGCGTGGCAACGGCAAGATCATCCAGGAGCTGGAGGGCACCTTCCGCGGCGCCGGCTGGAACGTGATCAAGGTGATCTGGGGCAGCTACTGGGATCCGCTGCTGGCCAGGGACAAGGACGGCCTGTTGCAGCGGCGCATGATGGAGGCGGTCGACGGCGAGTACCAGAACTACAAGGCCAAGGACGGCGCGTTCGTGCGCGAGCACTTCTTCGGCAAGTACCCCGAGCTCAAGGCGATGGTCGCCAGCATGTCCGACGAGGACATCTGGCGCCTCAACCGTGGCGGCCACGATCCGCACAAGGTCTACGCCGCCTACGCCGCGGCGATGAAGAGCCAGGGGCAGCCCACGGTGATCCTGGCCAAGACCGTCAAGGGCTACGGCATGGGCGCCGCCGGCGAGGCGCAGAACATCACCCACCAGCAGAAGAAACTCGGCGAGGAGGCGCTGCTCGCGTTCCGTGACCGCTTCCGGCTGCCGCTCGACGACGACGCGGTGCGCGAGGCGAAGTACATCACCCTCGAACCGGACGGCGAGGAGGCGAAGTACCTCAAGGCGCGGCGTGACGCGCTCGGCGGGCCGTTGCCGGTGCGCAAGACGCTGGCCACGCCGCTCGAGGTGCCGTCGCTCGAGGTGTTCGATGCCCTGCTCAAGGGCAGCGGCGACCGCGAGATGTCGACCACCATGGCCTTCGTCCGCGCGCTGACCGCGCTGACCCGCGACAAGAAGATCGGCAAGTACATCGTGCCGATCGTGCCCGACGAGGCGCGCACCTTCGGGATGGAGGGGATGTTCCGCCAGCTCGGCATCTACTCGTCGGTCGGCCAGCTCTACGAGCCGCAGGACCGCGACCAGATCATGTACTACCGCGAGGACAAGGCGGGGCAGATCCTCGAGGAGGGGATCAACGAGGCCGGGGCGATGTCGTCGTGGATGGCCGCGGCGACCGCCTACAGCTGCCACGGCGTCAACACCGTGCCGTTCTACGTCTTCTACTCCATGTTCGGCTTCCAGCGCATCGGCGACCTGGCCTGGGCCGCCGGCGACATGCAGGCGCGCGGCTTCCTGATCGGCGGCACCGCCGGGCGCACCACGCTCAACGGCGAGGGCTTGCAGCACCAGGACGGCCACAGCCACCTGCTCGCCTCCACCATCCCCAACTGCGTCGCCTACGACCCCTGCTTCGGCCACGAGCTGGCGGTGATCCTGCACGACGGCATGCGGCGCATGGTCCGTGAGCAGGAGAGCGTCTTCTACTACGTCACGGTGATGAACGAGAACTACACCCACCCGGAGATGCCGGAGGGGTGTGCCGAGGGGATCGTCCGTGGCATGTACCTGCTGCAGCCCTCGGGCGGCAGCGGGCCGCGCGTGCAGCTGCTCGGTTCCGGGACCATCCTGCGCGAGGTGCTGGCCGCCGCCGAACTGCTGCGCCTCGACTGGGGCGTGGCTGCCGATGTCTGGAGCGTGACCAGCTTCACCGAGCTGCGCCGGGACGGCCTCGATGTCGACCACTGGAACCTGCATCACCCCGACGCTGCGCCGCGCCGTTCTCACGTCGCCGAGTGCCTCGACGGCCACGACGGGCCGGTGGTCGCCGCGACCGACTACATGAAGCTGCACGCAGACCAGGTGCGGCCCTGGGTGCGCGGCAGCTACACGGTGCTCGGCACCGACGGCTTCGGCCGCTCGGACACGCGCCGTGCGCTGCGCCACTTCTTCGAGGTCGACCGCCACTACGTGACCGTCGCGGCGCTCAGCGCGCTGGCCGCGGAGGGGGCGCTGCCCGCCGGGAAGGTGAGCGAAGCGATCGCCAAGTACGGCATCGACGTCGACAAGCCCAACCCTCTGACCGTCTGAACGCGGAGGTCGAGCCATGAGCAAGCAGGAAGAGATCCGCGTTCCCGACATCGGCGACTTCAGCGACGTCGAGGTGATCGAGGTGCTGGTCGCGGTCGGTGACACGGTCACCGAGGAGCAGTCGCTGGTCACGCTGGAGTCGGACAAGGCGAGCATGGAGGTGCCCTGCCCGCGTGCCGGGCGCGTCGTCGCGCTCAAGGTCGCGGTCGGTGACCGCGTATCCGAGGGCAGCCCGGTGCTGGTGCTCGAGACCGCGGCCGGGGAGGGCGCCGCCGCTGCGCAGGCGCCCGCGCCCGCGGCGGCCCCGGAGCAGGCGCCTTCGCCACCACCCGTGGCCGACGTGGCGGCGGGGCCCGTGGAGGTGTGCGTTCCCGACATCGGCGACTTCGCCGAGGTCGAGGTGATCGAACTGCTGGTCGGTGTCGGCGACATGGTCACCGAAGAACAGTCGCTGATCACGCTGGAGTCGGACAAGGCGAGCATGGAGGTGCCGAGCCCGCA
>JBFIFF010000196.1:0-4407 GCA_041602955.1 Gammaproteobacteria bacterium
CCGCTGGCCGAGCGCCGTCTGGGCCAGGCGCTGATCCAGAGCCTGCGTGCCAAGGGCCTGCTGCACGACGACCTGCTGGTCACCGGGTACGTGGAGTCGCTCGGCAACCGGCTGGCCGCCAACAGCGACCTGGGTCCGGGCTCGATCAGCTTCTTCGTGATCCGCGACCGGGCGATCAACGCCTTCGCCGCGCCGGGCGGGGTGATCGGCATCCACACCGGCCTGATCCTCGCCAGCCAGAGCGAGAGCGAGCTGGCCGCGGTGATCGCCCACGAGCTCGCCCACGTCGGCCAACGGCACATGGCGCGCACCTACGAGGCCGCCGGACAGATGCAGATCGCCAGCGCGGTGGCCCTGCTCGCCGCGCTGCTGCTCGGCCAGGTGGACGGCGACCTCGGCCAGGCGGCGCTGGCCACCACGCTCGGCGGCAGCGCCCAGGCACAGATCAACTTCATCCGCTCCAACGAGGAGGAGGCCGACCGCATCGGCATCCAGATCCTCGCCCGCAGCGGGCTCGACCCCTTCGGCATGCCGGACTTCTTCGCCCGCCTGCAGCAGAACCAGCGGCTCTACGGCGACGTGCTGCCGGAGTTCTTGCGCACCCACCCGATCAACGTCTCGCGCATCGCCAGCGCGACCGACCGCGCCAACCAGATGCCGCGTGCGCGGCCGCGCGACGAGAGCGCCTTCGCCATCGCCCGCATGCGTCTGGAGGCCCTCGGCGGCCAGCCCGACGACCAGCGCGTCGCCGAGTTCGCGGCACGCGTGCGCGGTGGCGAGGAGCGCGCCCGCTACGGCCTGGCCCTGACCCAGCTCGAGCGCGGCGCCGGGCGCGAGGCGCTAGCGTCGCTCGAACCGCTGCTGGCGGCAGAACCGGACCGCGCCGAATACCTGGCCCTGCGTGCCCGGGCCGTGGCGGCCAGCGGGGACCCCGACGCGGCCCTGGCACAGTACCGCGACGCCCTGCTCATCTATCCCGGCCACGCCGCCCTGACCGAGGCCTACGCACGGCTGCTCATCGACCGCGGGCAGCCCGCCGAGGTGCGCGACCTGCTGGTCGCAGAGACCCATGCCGGGCGCACCCATCGCGCCTACTACCAGCTGCTCAACGACGCCGGGGTGATGCTCCGGGACGAGGTGGTCGCGCGCCGGGCGCGCGCCGAGTTGCTGCTGCTCGACGGCCGCACGAACGAGGCGCTCGAGGAGCTGCGCAAGGCGCTGAACGTCGCCGACGGCTACGACAGCGCGCGCCTCGCCGCGCGCGTAGCCGAGATCGAGCGCCAGGAGGCCGCGCAGGCCCGCGCCGCGAAGGAGTGACCGGGGCCGGTTATACTCGGGCTCGCACTCCTGCGGGCCATGCCATGACCCTGACCCGGTGCCTGATCCTGCTCCTGGCGACGCTCGGCGGTGCCCTCCCTCGCGTCGCTACCGCCAACGAGGCCGCCCCGGTCATCATCGGCGTGCTCAGCCACCGCGGCGACGTGGCCACGGTGCACAACTGGGGACCGACCGCCGACTACCTCACCGCGCAGATCCCCGGCACCCGCTTCAAGGTGCTGCCGCTGGAGTTCGAGGAGGTCGCGACCTCGGTCGCCAACGGCACCATCGACTTCGTGCTGGTCAACTCGGGCATGTACGTCGATCTCGAGGTGCGCCAGGGGGTGTCGCGCATCGCCACGCTGAAGAACCGCCACGGGGCGCTGAGCTACAACACCTTCGGCGGGGTGCTGTTCACGCGCGCCGACCGCACCGATCTGGCCGCCCTCGAGGACCTGCACAACCAGCGGTTCGTCGCGGTCAACCGCCACTCCCTCGGCGGGTTCCAGATGCAGTGGCGCGAGATGCAGGCGGTTGGCCTCGACCCGTGGAGCGACCTCGCCGGCATCGAGTTCGCCAACACCCACGATGCCGTCGTGCGCCAGGTGCTCGACGGGCGCGCGGACTTCGGCGCGGTGCGCACCAACATCCTCGAGCGCATGGTCGAGGCCGGGGACATCAGCGCCGACGACGTGCGGGTCATCGCCCCCCGGGTCGCCGAGGGCTTCCCGCTGCGCCTGAGCACCAGCCTCTACCCCGAGTGGCCGTTCGCCAAGACCCGCGCGACCTCCAATGACCTCGCCCAGCAGGTCGCCGTGGCGCTGCTGCAGATGCCCCCCGACCACCCCGCCGCGCTGGCCGGTCACCACGCCGGCTGGACCGTCCCGCTCGACTACCAGGCGGTCCACGACATCTTCCAGGAACTCGGGATCGGCCCCTACAGCCAGCGCCGCTTCACCTTCCAGGACGTCTTCAGCAAGTACCGCGGCGCGTTCCTCGCCGGCGGCATGATGCTGGCGCTGCTGGTCATGCTGATGGCCTGGATCGCGCGCCTGAACCGCGCCCTGGACGCGGCCAAGCGCGGCATCGAGCGGCGCTTCGAACTGATCCTCGAGGCGGTCGGCGACGGCGTCAGCGGGGTCGACACCGACGGCGTCATCACCTTCGTCAACCCCGAGATGGAGCGGCTCACCGGCTGGACGGCGGCGGAGATGGTCGGCCGCTCGCAGCACGAGCTGCTCCACCACACCCGCGCCGACGGCACCCCCTACCCGAAGCACGCCTGCCCGGTCGGCGCGACGTTCCGCGAGAACCGGCCGCACAACGTCGACGACGAGGTGTTCTGGCGCAAGGACGGCACCAGCTTCCCGGTCGAATACGCCAGTTCGCCGATCCGCAGCCGCGACGGCGAGGTGCTCGGCGCGGTGATCGTGTGCCGCGACATCACCGCGCGCAAGGTGGCCGAGGAGGAGCAGCGCCGGCACCTCGCCGAGATGGCCCACGTCGCCCGCCTGAGCACCATGGGCGAGATGGCCTCGCAGATCGCCCACGAGCTCAACCAGCCCCTGGCCGCGATCACCAACTACAGCGGCGCCTGCCTGCGCCGCATGCAGGATGGGCGCGACGATCGCGCCTCGCTGCTCGAGGCGCTGCAGCTGGTCTCGGCCCAGGCCCAGCGCGCGGGACAGATCGTGCGCCAGATTCGCGACTTCATCCGTAAGCAGGACTCCGACCGGGGTGCGATCGACGTCAACGAGCTGGTGCGCCAGACCGTGCAGCTGGTCACACCCGAGGCGCGCAAGGCGCGCGTCGCGATCGACCTGAAGCTGGGAGACGGCCTGGCCGCGGTCTCGGGCAACGCCGTCGAGCTCGAGCAGGTGCTGATGAACCTGGTCCGGAATGCCATCCACGCCGTGGCGCGCAACCCGGCGGACGCACGGCGGGTCGAGGTGCACAGCCTCGAGACCGGCCCCGGTCACGTCCAGCTCGCCGTGGTCGACAACGGCCCGGGCATGGACGAGGCGGTCCTCAACAGCGTCTTCACGCCGTTCTACACCACCAAGGTCAGCGGCATGGGGCTCGGCCTGGCCATCAGCCGGCGCATCGTCGAGGCCCACGGTGGGCGCCTCTGGGCCGAGGGACGCAAGGGCGAGGGGGCGACGTTCCGGGTCGAACTGCCCGCGCAGGCGTCGGGACAACGCGATGTCGCGTGACCCGGCGGTGTTCATCGTCGACGACGACGCCGCCGTGCGCGACTCGCTGCGCTGGCTCATCGAATCGGTGGGCCAGCGGGTCGTCGCCTTCGAATCCGGCGAGGCGTTCCTCGCCGCCGTCACCCCGGACCAGCCGGGCTGCGTGGTGGCCGACCTGCGCATGCCGGGCCTGAGCGGCCTCGAAGTGCACCAGCGCCTGGGCGAACTCGGCTGCGAGATGCCGGTGATCGTCGTCTCCGGTCACGGCGACGTCTCGATCGCGGTCCGCGCCCTCAAGAGCGGCGTGGTCGACTTCATCGAGAAACCGTACAGCGACCAGGAGCTGCTCGACTGCGTGCAGCAGGCGCTGCGCCGCGACGGCGAGAACCGCATGCGCAAGCTGCGCCGCGACGAACTGCTCTCCCGCTACCGGACCCTGACCCCGCGCGAGCACGAAGTGCTGCGCCTGGTGGTCGACGGCGGTTCCAACAAGGCGATCAGCGCCGCCCTGGGGATCAGCCTCAAGACCGTGGAGACCCACCGGGCGCGCGTCATGGAGAAGATGGCCGCCGGTTCGGTCTCCGAGCTGGTGCGCATGACGCTGGTCATCGAAAGTCAGGGAAAACCCCTACCCTACTGACCGCAAATCCCGATTCTATTGACGCAACCCCTGTGTCAAGGTCGACCGCGACTGCTACGGTTGACTGGGATTCGCGCCTCGCGGATCCCCCACCTGAGAAGAGGAGTGAGACGATGATAGACAACAAGCGACGGCTGCTGCTGCGCGGCACGCTGGGCGTGGGTGCGCTGGCGGGGGCGGGGCTGCTGGCCCCGCGCGGGGTGCTGGCGGCGTGGTCGAAGGAGGCCTTTTCGGCCAAGACCACCGACGACGCGATGA
>JBFIFF010000197.1:0-4379 GCA_041602955.1 Gammaproteobacteria bacterium
GCTGTTCGTCGGCCCCACCTCGCAGGCGCCGCGGGTCGACGAGGCGCGCGACGACGCTCTCTACGAACTGCAGATCGCGCTGCAGCAGCTGCCGCGGGGCGACTGCGACCGGCCGTGGCTCACCGACCGCGTACTGCGCAACCTGCTGGTCGACGTGACCGGCAACACCCACCGCGCCGAGTTCTGCATCGACAAGCTCTATTCGCCCGACTCGCCCACGGGCCGCCTCGGCCTGCTCGAGTTCCGCGCCTTCGAGATGCCGCCGCACCCGGAGATGAGCGCGCTGCAGATGCTGCTGCTGCGCGCGCTGGTGGCGCACTTCTGGGAGCATCCCTACCTCAGGCCGCCGGTGCGCTGGGGGACGGAACTGCACGACCGCTTCCTGCTGCCGCACTACGTGCGCAGCGACCTCGAGGACGTGGTCGCCGACCTCAACCGCTGGGGCTACGCGTTCCGCAGCCACTGGCTCGATCCGTTCCACGAGTTCCGCTTCCCACGCTTCGGTCGCGTGCAGATCGGCGACGCCGAGCTCGAACTGCGTCTCGCGATCGAGCCGTGGCACGTGCTCGGCGAGGAGGTGACCGGGCAGGGCACCACGCGCTTCGTCGACTCGTCGGTCGAGCGCCTGCAGGTCAGGGCGCGCGGCCTGACCCCGGGCCGCCATGTGGTCGCCTGCAACGGCCGGCGCGTGCCCTTGCGCCCGACCGCCAACCGCGGCGAGGCGGTCGCCGGGGTGCGCTTCAAGGCGTGGCAGCCGGTCTCGGGTCTGCACCCGACCATCGGGGTTCATGCCCCGCTGGTGTTCGACCTGGTCGACACCTGGAACGGTCGCTCGCTCGGCGGCTGCACCTACCACGTGGCGCACCCCGCCGGGCGCAACTACGAGAGCCTGCCGGTCAACGCCAACGAGGCCGAGGCGCGCCGCCTGGCGCGCTTCGAGCCGGCCGGCCACACGCCCGGCACGTTCGCGCCGCCGCCCGAGGACCCGGCCGGCGAGCACCCCTACACCCTCGACCTGCGCTACGAGTCGCACCCATGAGCATCGACTGGAAGAACTACGACGTCGGCGGCTTCTACGACGAGTTGATCACGCCCAAGCGCAACCCGCGCCTCGCCGCGCGGGCCCTCGGCCGGCTCCTCGCGGGCATGGGCGAGGAGGAGCTCGAGGCGCGCCAGGCCGCCTCCGAACTCGCGATCAAGGCCATGGGCATCACCTTCACCGTCTACTCGGAAACCGAGGGGACGATCGACCGTGCGTGGCCGTTCGACATCATCCCGAGGATCCTGCCGCTGCGCGAATGGAGACGGGTCGAGGAGGGGCTCAAGCAGCGCGTGCAGGCGTTGAATCTCTTCATCGACGACCTCTACCACGCGCAGCGGATCATCAAGGACGGCGTGTTCCCGGCCGAGGTGCTGGAGAAATCCGTCAACTTCCGCCCGCAGTGCGTCGGCGTCGACCCGCCGCTCGGCATCTGGGCGCACATCTGCGGCTCCGACCTGGTGCGCGACGCCGACGGCACCATCTACGTGCTCGAGGACAACCTGCGCGTGCCCTCCGGGGTCTCCTACATGCTCGAGAACCGGCTGGTGACCAAGCGCGTGTTCCCGGAGCTGTTCGAGCACTACGCGCCGCTGCCCATCGACGGCTACCCCTCGCAGCTGTTCGACACCCTCGCCGCGCTCTCGCCCCGGCCCGCCGATTTTCCCGAGGTGGTGGTGCTCACGCCGGGCATCTACAACTCGGCCTACTTCGAGCACAGCTACCTCGCCCAGCAGATGGGCTGCGAGCTGGTCGAGGGGCGTGACCTGGTCGTCGGCGACGACGACGTGGTCTACATGCGCACCATCGAGGGGCTGGCACGCGTCGACGTCATCTACCGCCGCATCGATGACCTGTTCATGGACCCCGAGGCGTTCCAGCCGGACTCGGTGCTCGGCGTCCCCGGGTTGCTCAGGGCGTGGAAGGCGGGCAACGTGGCCCTGGCCAACGCCCCGGGCGCCGGGGTCGCGGACGACAAGGTGGTCTACTACTTCGTGCCGGAGATCATCCGCTACTACCTCGACCAGGATCCGATCATTGCCAACGTGCCGACCCACCTGTGCACGGACCCGAAGGAGCGCGAGCACGTGCTGGCCAACCTCGAGAAGCTGGTGGTCAAGCCGGCCAACGAGAGCGGCGGCTACGGCATGCTGGTCGGACCGGCCTCGACCCGCGCCGAGCGCGAGGCGTTCGCCGAGCAGGTGCGGCGCAACCCGCGCAACTACATCGCGCAGCCGGCGCTGCGCCTGTCCACGGTCCCGACCGTGGTCGGGCGCCACGTCGAACCCCGCCATGTCGACCTGCGACCGTTCATCCTCAGCTCCGACCGCATCCAGGTCACCACCGGCGGCCTGACCCGCGTGGCGTTGCGCAAGGGCTCGCTGGTGGTCAACTCGTCGCAGGGCGGGGGCAGCAAGGACACCTGGATCATCGACACCGAGCAGGGCTAAGAGCCTATGAAAGAATCACACCGCCTGCTGCGACGACCCCTGAATGCCCCTGGCGGCGTTACGGGGTCCCCCAAGCTCGCTTACGTAGCGTTGCTACGTGCGCGACCTTGTGCACCCCCGTGCCTTGCCAGGATCACCCAGGGGCCGTCTCGCGACGGCGGGCGATCCCTTCATAGGCTCTGAACCATGCTGTCACGAGTCGCCGAGAACCTCTACTGGATGGCGCGCTACATCGAGCGCGCCGAGAACACGGCGCGGCTGGTCGGCGTCAACGCCAACCTGCTGCTCGACCTGCCGCGCGGCATCGCACCCGGATGGGAGCCGCTGATCGCGATCACCGGCGGCGAGCAGGGGTTCCGCGAGCGCCATGCCGACGCCGGCGAGCGCAACGTGGTGCGCTTCCTGATCGCCGACCTCGACAACCCGGGGTCCATCCTCGCCTCGCTGCGCGCGGCACGCGAGAACTGCCGCACCATCCGTGACGTCATCCCGCGCGAGGCGTGGGAGATGCTCAACGAGCTCTACCTCTACGCCCGCGACGAGGTCAACGCCGGCCTGACCAAGAAGGGTCGCCACGCCTACCTCAAGCACGTGATCCAGAGCGTGCAGATGCTCACCGGGCTGCTGGTCGGCACCATGAACCACGACGCCGGCTACCAGTTCATGCGCATCGGCCGCAACCTCGAGCGCGGCGACATGACCACGCGCATCATCGACGTGCGCTCGGCCTCGCTGATCGAGGAGCCCGCGCTGGAACTGCGGCCCGTGGCAACCATCCAGTGGGTCAGCGTGCTCAAGTCGCTGACCGGCTACCAGATGTACCGGCGGAGCATGCAGGCGTCGGTGCGTCAGGCCGACGTGCGCCGCTTCCTGTTCAAGCACGGCGAGTTCCCGCGCTCGGTGATGCACACCATGGGCGCCGTGGCCGAAGGCCTCGAGGCGCTGCCGGCCACGGCCGACGCCCCGTTGCGCGTGGTGGCCCGCGTGCGGCGCACCCTGCTCGACACCGACGTCGGCGACATGGGGCCGTCCGAGTTGCACGCGTTCATCGACGTGCTGCAGTGCGCCTTCATCGAGATCCACGTCGAGGTGGACCGGGCCTACTTCCACGGCAGCATGCCGCAGGCCGCGTCCGGCTGAGGCGCTCAGCGCGGGGCGGTCTCGAGCCAGTTGGCGACCGTCTCGATCTGCGCTGCGTCCATCAGCGACGGGGCGTGTCCGACCCCGGGCCACTCGACGACGGTCAGCGGCGGGCCCCCGGCCTGCATGCGCGCCACCGCCTCGGGCAGCAGCACGTCGGAGTTCACGCCGCGCATCAGCAGCACCGGGCAGCGCACCGCGTGCCAGACGGGCCACAGTTCGACGTCGCCCTGGACCTTGGCGAAGGCCGCGGCGATGCCCGGGTCGTGGCCGAGGCGCCAGCGGCCGTCGGCGTCGCGACGCGTGCCGTGCTCGGCCAGGTGGTGCCACTGGGTCTCCTCGAGGGCGCCCCAGCCGGCCTGGATGGTGCGCAGGTAGGCGGTCGCTTCTTCGAGGGTGTCGAAGGCGAGGTCGAGGCCGACGTAGCCGCCGATGCGCTCGAGCGCCGCGAGCGGCACGTGCGGTCCGACGTCGTTGAGCACCAGGCGCCGGACCGGCGTGTTCGGCGTCGCCGCCAGCAGCAGCCCGATCAGGCCGCCCATCGAGGTGCCGACCCAGTCGACCCGGCGCGCGTCGAGGTGGGCGAGCAGGGCGGCCATGTCGCTGACGTAGTTGGCGTAGTCGTAGTGGCCCTTGTCGGCGTGCCAGTCGCTGCGCCCGCGTCCGACGATGTCGGGACAGACCACCCGGTAGCGGTCGGCAAGGGCGCCGGCGAGGGCGTCGAAGTCGCGCCCGTTGCGGGTCAGCCC
>JBFIFF010000198.1:0-4373 GCA_041602955.1 Gammaproteobacteria bacterium
GACGATCCCGCGCAGCGCCTCCATGGCCTCGGCCAGGTGCGCGACGCGCGCCCGTCCTTCGGTCGCCGCGGCGCCGCGCAGCGTCTCGGCGATCGCCGGGGCACGGCGGGCCAGCTGCCGCGTCGCCTCGCGCAGCCGTGCGTCGCGCCCGGCATCGCCGTAGAGGGCGTCGAGGCCGTCGGCGAGTTGCCGCGCCCTGGCGGCCAGGTCGCTGGCGAGGCCCGGGCGCGCGTCGACCCAGGCGCGTACGCGCGCGGCGCTGCTGGAGCTGGGCCGGGAGTGGACCTCGATGCGCAGCATGCCGAAGGCGGGATCGGCGTCGGCGATCTCCTGCGCCAGCCGGCGCACGGTTCGCGTGCGGTCGCCCTCGCCGCCGTGCGGGATGACCCGCGCCAGCTCGCGCACCAGGAGGAACTCCTCCTGCACCCAGGCCTTGCGCGCGATCAGCCCCAGGAGCAGGAGGCGCCCGGCCTGCTCCTCGTCCTCGAGTTGCACCCGGCCGCGGTAGTCGCGTGCGCGACGCAGCACCCAGCCATCGTCGATCTCTTCCATGTAGCGCTCGAGTGGCAGGTGACGCAGACGCCGGTGGCGGGTCTCGGGCGACCACAGCGCATCCTGGTCGAGTGCGGCGAACACGGTGCCGACCGGCCAGCCGAGTTCTGCCAGGCGCATCCGCTCGCGGGAATACTCGGCGTGCTGGCGTCCGCCTCCGCGCTCGGCGCAGGCGTACGGACGCGGCGGGTGGACGGTGCCGTCGTTGCAGAACCAGGCGATGCGGCTGTAGGGGCCACGCGCGTTGGCGACCATGCCGGCGACCAGGGCGCGTGCCTCGGTCACGGCGGCCGGGTCGGGTGGGGCGAGTGGGTTACCGGGAGAGGCCGCGTGGGCCGGGAGTGCGAGGGCGAGCAGCAGCGGCAGGACGTGGCGAACCATGGGTCACCTCTTGTGGGAGCGATCAGTCTAGCAGCATAATTTCCGGGAATCCCTCTGGGAGGCGCGAACGCCCGTCGTCCGCCGCCACCGTCCGGCTCGCCGTTGTCCACCCTCGACCCGACCCTCCGGCCCAACCCCGCCGAGCGCTTCCTCAATCTCTTCACCCGGGTGCTGCCCGGCGAGGGGAGCGCCGCGCTGCTGCTGCTCGCCAACATCTTCCTGGTGCTGGCCGCCTACTACCTGTTCAAGCCGGTGCGCGAGGGGTGGCTCGCGGCCTCGGTCATCGGCAGCCTCTCCAAGATCGAGGTCAAGGCCTACTCCAGCTTCCTGCAGGCGCTGGTGTTCCTCGCCGTGCTGCCGATCTACGGACGCCTGGCCAGCCGCTGGCCGCGCCGCGAGCTGATCCTGCGCACCGGCGGCTTCTTCCTCGTGACCCTCGGGCTGTTCTGGCTGCTCCACCCCGGGCTGCTGACCGACGGCATCCCCTACATCGCGGTGGCGTTCTACGTCTGGGCCGGGATGTTCGCGCTGACCCTGGTCGCGCAGTTCTGGTCGTTCGCCGGCGACCTGTGCGGCGAGGAGCGTGGTAAGCGCCTGTTCCCGCTGGTCGCCGTCGGCGCCTCGGCCGGGGCGGTGGCCGGGTCGTGGCTCGGCGAACGGCTGATCAAGGTGCACGGGGTCGAGACCTTCGACCTGCTGCTGGTGGCCACCGTTCCGCTGCTGCTGGCGCTGGTTCTGGCCGCCCGCGCCGAGGCGCACGCCGTCAGCCGCCGCGCGGTGCTGACCTCGGAGGACCCGGCCGCCCCCGATCCCACCGGGGCGTACCGGCTGATCGTCAAGGACCGCTACCTGCGCCTGACCGCGCTGATGGTCTTCGCCATGTTCTGGGCCATGACCAACGGCGAGAACATCCTGTTCGCGGCGGTCCAGCGCGGCCTCGAGGAGGCCGGTCAGGCGGCCGACGTCAAGGCGCTGACCACCGCCTTCTACGGCAACCTCTACTTCTGGGTGAACCTGTCGAGCCTGCTGCTGCAGGCCTTCCTGGTCTCGCGCATGCAGCATTACGGCGGTTTCGGCACGCTGCTGCTGACCCCGCCGCTGGTCTCGCTGGCCGGCTACGGGGCGATGACGGCCCACACCACCTTGCCGGTGATCACCGTCGCCAAGACGATCGAGAACAGCGTAAACTATTCGGTCAACAACACCGCCCGTCAGGTGCTCTGGCTACCCACCGAGCGCAGCGCGATGTACAAGGCCAAGGCGGCGATCGACACCTTCTGCGTCCGTTTCGGCGATGGCCTCGCCGCACTGACGGTGCTGGTCGGGGTCCGCGCGCTGGGTGCGCAGGTGGAGAGTTTCATGTTGTTCAACATCGGACTGATCCTGGTCTGGTTGACGCTCGCCGCGCTGGTCGTGCGCGAGCACCGTCGCCTGACCTCGAGACGGTCCACACGCTAGGAGTGGTCACGATGCAGTTGGTCCGCTTCGTCCTCGTCGGTTTGCTCCTGTTGCAGTCCAGCGCCGTGCTGGCCAGTGTGGTCGCGGCCGAGCCGGTAGCGGCGCGGCGTGCCGTGCAGGGCGGGCCCCCGATGCTCCCGGCACGGGTGGCCGACCGTGACTGGGCGCCGCTGCAGTCGCGCGGCGACACCCAGCTGCAGGAGCGCCTGGAACAGGCCTTGTCGGAGCGGCCGGAGTGGCGGCGCCTGGTCGAGTCGAAACGGCTCGCCGTCGCCCTCGTCGACCTCGCCGACCCGCGTCGCCCGCGCTTCGCCCGGGTCAACGGCCGGCACATGATGTACGCGGCGAGCCTGCCCAAGATCGCCATCCTGCTGGCGGCCTACCAGCAGATCGAGGAGGGGCGACTGCAGCGGACCCCCGAGGTGGAGGCCGATCTCGAGGCCATGATCCGCGTCTCGTCCAACTCCGCCGCCACGCGCATGATCGACCGGGTCGGCGGCCTCGGCGCGGTCAACGCCGTGCTCGCCGACAACCGCTACCGCCTCTACGACCCGCGCTGGAACGGCGGCCTGTGGGTCGGCAAGCGTTACGCCAAGGACGGACGCCGCGAGCCCGATCCGATCCACGGCATCTCCCATGGCGCCACGGCGAGCCAGGTGGCGCGCTTCTATTACCAGCTCGCGACCGGGCGCCTGATCAGCCGCGAGGCGTCGTCCGGGATGCTGCGCGCGCTGGCCGCGCCGGGGATCGACCACAAGTTCGTCAAGACCCTGCGGACGCGGGTGCCGAATGCCCGCCTCTACCGCAAGTCGGGCACCTGGCGGCACTTCCACGCCGACTCGGTGCTGGTCTGGGACACGGATTGGCGACGCTACATCCTCGTCGGCCTGGTCGAGAGCGAGAACGGCGAGCAGGTCCTGCGCGAGTTGGCCGAGGTGGCCGACACGCTGCTGCGACCGGCGAAGCCGGCCGACGCGCAGACCCGCGCCACGGTCGCCGAGGCGCCGTAAGTCCACCCGCACGCACGTACGCCCTTTCGCCCGGACAGGTCCCGCCAACGGTCGATCGACCCGGGCCCGGCGTGAACGTTCGACGCCGAAGTCAGCGGTGTTTGCGTGTTCATGAGCGAGGGCTTGCGCGGCCTTCGCGTGGATTGTTTTGAGGCACATCATAAAATCGACCAACTCGCGCGCTCCGCGGTGGCCGCGATCGGTCACGCACTCCAGAATATGGCGTGGAGCCGGTCCCCGGGCAGCTGGCCGGTCGCAAGGCGCCAGGTCGGCCATACTGTCGTAGCGCCATGGACCGGGCCGACGAATAGAGCCCTGGGAGTGGGCGAGGGGAGAGGTCGCCCGGATCGGTCGTTTCCCCAACAGTTCGAGCGCGCGATCCCGCGGGCGACGACGGTCGGTCCGGGCCGCCACGTAGAGGAGCGAGCGATGCTTATCGGCATACCGAAAGAGATCGAGGTGGGCGAGCGCCGGGTCGCGCTGACGCCCGAGTCGGCGCGGCACCTGATCGAGCTCGGCTACCAGCTGGAGATCGAGCAGGGCGCCGGTGCGGCGGCGAACTTCGACGACGAGGAGTACCAGAAGGCCGGCGTGACCCTGGTCGACGACCCGCGCCACCTCTGGCGCACCGCGGACATCATCATGAAGGTGCGCCCGCCGCAGCCGCACCCGGAGCTCGGCTTCCACGGCATCGAGCTGCTCAAGCCGGGCCAGACGCTGATCAGCACCATCTACCCGAAGCAGAACCCGCGCATGCTCGAGCGACTCGCCGAGCGCGGCGTCTCGGCGATCGCGCTCGACGCGGTGCCGCGCATCTCGCGCGCGCAGAAGATGGACGTGCTGAGCTCGATGGCCAACATCGCCGGCTACCGCGCGGTGGTCGAGGCGGCGCAGCACTTCGGCCGCTTCTTCACTGGCCAGGTGACCGCCGCCGGGCGCATCCCGCCGGCCAAGGTGCTGGTGATCGGCGCC
>JBFIFF010000199.1:0-4370 GCA_041602955.1 Gammaproteobacteria bacterium
CCGCGGCTCGGAACGAACAACTCGACCTCGGCCGACCTGCCCTTGACCTTATAGGAGCCGGAGAGTGCAAAGTCAAAAGCCTCCCCGCAGCGCGCGCGGGTCTCGGCCGACACCAGCACCCGTCCGTGCTCCTTGGTCAGCCCCTCGATGCGGCTGGCGAGGTTCACCGTGTCGCCGATCGCCGTGTAGTCCTGGCGCTGCGCGGAGCCGATGAAGCCCACGATCGCCGGCCCGGTGTGCAGGCCGATGCCGATGTCGAAGTGCGCGCCGATCTCGCCGGCCTCGCGCTTGAACGCCTCGAGCACCTCGGTCATCTCGAGCGCCGCGGCGATCGCGTGCGTGGCCTGGTCGGGGTCGGGCGACGGCGCGCCCCAGAAGGCCATGATGGCGTCGCCGATGAACTTGTCGAGGGTCCCGCCGTGGCGGAAGATCACCTCGACCTGGCGGCTGAAGTAGTCGTTGAGCAGGGCGACGATGGTTGCCGGATCGTGCTGCTCCGACAGCGTCGTGAAGCCGCGGATGTCGGAGAAGAGCACCGTGATCTCGTGCGCCTGGCCATCGAGGGTCTGGCGTGTCGCTCCGCCGTCGACCAGCTGCGCGACCACGCGCGGGTCGAGGAATCGACTGAACGTGGCCGCGGTCTGCTGCCGGCGGCGCCGCTCGAGCAGGTAGTCGTCGAGGGCGGTGGCGGCGACGAAGCCCCAGGTGAACAGCAGCGGCCGCGCCAGTGGCAGCAGCCACTGGCCTAGCAGCGCCAGGTGGGCTAAGCCATAGGCCGCGACCGAAAGTCCGAGCGCCAGTCCCGCGCTGCGCAGCGGCGTCGAGCCGCGGCGCGTCAGCCCGGCCACGCCGAGCACCAGCACGACGGCGAGGAGCGGCGCCAGCGCGGCCGGCGCCGGGACCAGGTAGCGGGCGTTCTTGAGGTTGTCGAGCGCCGTGGCGAGGATCTCCACCGCCGGGTGCAGGCCGGCGATGGGCGTGTGGCGCAGGTCGTGCAGACCGGTCGCGGTCGAACCGATGACCACGATGCGGTCGGTGAACGGGCCCTCGCCGACGGCCGTGGCATCGCGGTCGACGTCGGCGTAGGGGACCCGGGCGAAGGCACGGGTGCCGCCGCGCAGCCACTGCAGGCGGATGCGGTCCCCGTCCGGCAGGGTGCCACCGAGCGCCTCGACCACGCGCGCCGGCAGCGAGCGGATACGCCACCCCTGGCTCTCGAGGTGCAGGTGGTAGCTGCGGCCGATGCCGTCGTCATCCTCGAGGTAGTTGATCGCGCCGAGTCGCCACGTGGCGGGGTCGATGGCCCCGGGCAGCAGCAGGTTCAGGCGCGCACTGCCGTCACCCCCGGCCGGCTCCAGCCCGAGGCGTTCGGCGAGGGTGGCCAGCGGCACGTCGACCGCCGCGGCCAGCCGGTCGAGGGTGGGCGTCGCGTCGTCGGTGCCCGCGCCGAGGAAGTGGAGCGGGAGGTAGACCCCCGGGGTGCTGCGCAGCACCTCGTTGAAGTGGGCGTCGGCATCGGGCCGGTAGCGGTCGGGGTCGACGAACTGGACGTCGAAGACGATCGCCCGCGGCTGCTGACGGGCCAGCGCCGCGACCAGGTCGCCGTGCACCGAGCGCGGCCATGGCCAGCGCCCCGCCTCGTTGGCCATGCGTGCCAGGCTCGCCTCGTCGATGTCGACGATGACGATCGCCTCGTCGGCCTGGTGGCGGTCCGCATGCAGCCGCACCAGGTGGTCGGCGACGCGGTTCTCGAACGGGCCGAGCAGCCCCGGGGCCAGCGGCTCGAGCAGCGCCGCGGCGAGAAACGGCAGCGCGAGCAGAAGCTTGCGCGGCGCCTTCACGCCCGGGGCCTAGCCCTTGCCCATGGTCTTGGCGACGTAGGCGCGCACCGTCTCGAAGGTCGCCGGATCGGCCCACAGGGCGTCGACCGCCTCACGGTGAGCGGCGCTCTGCGCGGCGATGCGCGCGTGGAGCGGTTGTTGCAACATGCGCTTGGTCAGCGCGTAGGCCGGGGCGGCGACCGTCGCCAGGTCGGCCGCCAGTGCGCAGGCGCGGTCGAGCAGCCGCTCGGCGTCGACCAGGTCGTCGACCAGGCCGACCGCAAGCGCCGACTCGGGGTCGAAGGTCTCGCCGCCGGCGATCGCGCGCTGCAGTGCGTGCGGCCGGATCACTGCCCGCGCCAGCTCCAGCGCCACCGGCGGGAACGCCACGCCGACGCGCAGCTCGGGCACCCCGACCCGCCCGCTGCCGCGCGCCATCAGCCGGCGGTCGGCGGCCGCGGCGAGCAGGCAGCCGCCGGCGACGGCGTGGCCGTTGACCGCGGCGACCGTCGGGCACGGCACGGCGAGCGTGGCGAGCAGCATGCGGTCGAGCGCGGGCAGGAATTCGCGCGCGTAGCCGGCGCCGCCGTCGAGCAGGCGGTTGAGGTCGACGCCGGCGGAGAAGATGCGTCCCCGGCCGGTGACCACCAGCGCCGCAGGCGGCGTGACGGCGAACGCCTCGAAGCGCTCGGCGAGCGCGGTGCAGAACTCCAGGTCCATGGCGTTGGCCTTGCCGTGGCCCAGGGTGACGACGGTGACGCCGTCGTCGCGCTGCGCGGATTCGATCATGCGTGACCTCCTCGGGTTGGGTGTTCAGCATGCCACGACATCGCCGGCGTCCGGGAACAGCGCAGGCGCCCCGCCGGTGTGCCAGAACAGCACCGTCTCTCCTGGCCCGAAGCGACCGCGGCGCACCAGGTCGAGCAGCAGGTTGCCGTCCGGTCGCTCGGGTGCCGAACCGCCGAGCAGCAGGTGGCAGTCGAGACCGAGCGCGGCGTCGGCAGGAACGCCAGCGGCCTGCGTGGCTGCGCGGCGAGCCCGTTCATGCCGGCTCCGGCAGCGCGTAGCCGAGCGCCTCGTCGAAGCGCAACCGCCCCGGCACGAACAGGCCGCTGCCGCGTGCCACCTCGCGCTCGCGCTCGTCGTAGAGCACCGCCTCGGCGATCACCTGGCTGCGCGTGGCGTTGAGCACCCGGCCGCGCGCGGCCAGCCGCCCCGCGGCGACGGGGCGGGTCAGGTAGGTGGTGAAGGTCGAGGTGACCAGGAAGTGGCCATCGCGCAGCGACGCGGCGGCGAAGTAGGCAGCGTCGTCGAGCGCCTTGAAGTAGACCGAACCGTGCAGCGTGCCGGCGGCGTGGTGGAACTCCGGGCGCACCGCGAAGGTGACCTCGGCGGTGCCCTCGCCGATCGCGATCTGCGGCGCGTAGAACTCGTTGCACGGCGAGGAACGGTACATGTTCTCGAGCTTGCGGTGGTGGTCGAGATCCACGGGTCACTCCTTTGCCGGGCGGCCGCGCAGCAGGTGGACGATGCGCATGGTCAGCACCGTGTCGTCGTGCTGGTTGACGGCGGCGTAGTCGAGCGTCACCAGCCCGCGCCCCGGGTCGGACCGCGAGCGGCGCGCCGCGACCACCTCGACCGTGGTGTGCAGCGTGTCGCCCGGGCGTACCGGGGCCAGCCAGCGCAGCTGCTCGATGCCTGGCGAGCCGAGGCTGCAGTCGGCCAGCCAGCCCCGGTCGACGAACAGGCGGAAGCAGAGGGCCGCGGTGTGGAAGCCGCTCGCGATCAGGCCGCCGTACGTCGACGCGGCGGCCGCGGCGGCGTCGACGTGGAACGGCTGCGGGTCGAACCGCTGTCCGAAGTCGACCATCTCGGCCTCGGTCAGGGTCACGCGGTGCGTGGCGATGCGTTCGCCGACCGCGAAGTCCTCGAAGTAGCGCCCGTCACCCATGCCTCAGCGCACCAGCAGCCAGGTGCCGAAGAGCATGCACGCGATGCCGAGCAGGCGGCCCGGGTCGAGGGCGCGGGTGGCGGTGCCGAGCAGGCCGTACTGCTCGAACAGCGCCCCGGTCACGAACTGTGCGGCGACCACCACGGTCAACGCGGCGAGCAGGCCGAGGCGCGGCGCGCTGTAGCCGATGGCGCCGACGATGACCAGGCCGAACAGTCCCGACGCGAGGGTGTACCACGGCAGCGTCGGCCACGCGGCGAGGTTGCCACCGCGCAGCAGCAGCATCACCAGCCCGATCACCAGGCCACCGCCACCGTAGGTGATGAAGATCGACTCGAGGGTGCCGACGCCACGGTCGAGCAGGCCCATCATCTGCGCCTGCACGGCGACCGCGACACCGCCGCACGCCGCCACCCCCACCGCCACCAGCCACACGGCGTTCTCCATCGTCGATCCTCCTGCGTCCCGCGCGTGATGGAGTATACGGATCACTCCGCCGCGGCGGGGCCGAGCAGGTGGGCAAGCAGCGTGCCACCGGTCTCCAGCGGGACGCTCAGCAGCATCGCGGCGAACGCCACCAGCCAGACCGGCAGCAGCAC
>JBFIFF010000200.1:0-4352 GCA_041602955.1 Gammaproteobacteria bacterium
AGTCGTGGGGGCAGACGCTGGGCAGGTAGGCGGACGGCATGGCGCGCTCCGGTTCGCTGGTCAGACTCTATGGCGCGGCCCGGACCGCCACAAGGGCGAGTTGCCGCCCCGCCCGGGGCTGGCTACCCTCCACGGTGCCCGCTGCGCGATCCTAAACCGATGCCCCGCAACCGCCCTGCCCAACCCTCGTCGCCCGGTTGCTGGCCACGACGCCACTCGCCACCGCCCCGCGGCTGCGCGTGGTCACCCGGCGACACGCGGCGCTCCACTCCGGGCCAGGCCCTGACCCACCGCCACGGCAAGAGGTTGCGCCGCACCGACCCCTCGATCACCTGCGTGCCGCGTACCAAGGCGCGGCGCTGAACACCCGGTGATCTAGACTCAACAGGGCCCACCGGCCCGCACCCCCCGAAGAGCAGGAGACCCCCATGGCCGGCACCCGTTTCACCCTGGAGGTCCAGCCGCGACTCCCCGAGCGCATCGCCCGCCTCGATGAGCTGGCCAACGACCTGCTCTACAGCTGGGACCGCGCGGTGCGCGGCCTCTTCCACCGCCTCGACAGCGGGTTGTGGGAGACCTGCCACCACAACCCGAAGGTGTTCCTGCGCCGGGTCGACCAGGCCCGTCTCGACGCCGCCGCCCAGGACCGGGTGTTCATCGACGACTACAACCGGGTGGTGTCGAGCTACGACACCTACCACCGCGAACACGCGCGCAGCGACCTGGAGCTGCTCCTCGACCCCGGGCGCGACCTGGTGGCCTACTTCTGCGCCGAATTCGGCTTCCACGAGAGCTTCCCGGTCTACTCGGGCGGCCTCGGCATCCTCGCCGGCGACTACTGCAAGGCGGCCAGCGACCTCGGGTTGCCGTTCGTCGGTGTCGGGCTGCTCTACCGCCAGGGCTACTTCACCCAGACCATCGACGCCCACGGCAACCAGGTCGCCCACTACGCACCGATCCGCTTCGCCGACCTGCCGGTGCGCCCGGCGAGGACCGCGGACGGTTCGCCGGTGACGGTTCCCCTCGAGATGCCCGGGCGCACGCTGCACCTCAACGTCTGGGAGGCGAAGGCGGGCCACATCCGCCTGGTGCTGCTCGACAGCGACCTGGCCGCGAACAGCGAAGACGACCGCGCCATCACCTACCAGCTCTACGGCGGCGACGAGACGACGCGCATCCAGCAGGAGATGGTGCTCGGCATCGCCGGCGTGCGCGCGCTGCGCGCGCTGGGCATGGAACCGACCGTCTGGCACATCAACGAGGGCCACGCGGCCTTCTCGATCCTCGAGCGCTGCCGCGCCCTCGTCGAGGACGGCATGCCGTTCGCGGCCGCCCTCGAGCTGGTCGCCGCGGGCACCGTGTTCACCACCCACACCCCGGTGCCCGCCGGCCACGACATCTTCCCGCGCGAGCTGGTGGTGCGTTACCTCGGCGACTTCGCCCGCGAGCTCGGAGTCGAACTCGAGACGCTCCTGGCGTTGGGCGCGCTCGACGCCGAACGCTCGCGCTTCAACCAGACCACCCTGGCGCTGCATGGCTCGCGCTTCCACAACGGCGTCAGCGCCATCCACGGGCGCGTCGCCGCGGAGATGGAGCGTGCGGCGTGGCCCGAGGTGCCACCCACGGAGAACCCGCTGACCCACGTCACCAACGGGGTGCACGTGCCGACCTTCCTCGCCCGCGAGTGGCTCAACCTGTTCGACATGCGCTTTTCCGGGCAGTGGCGCAACGAGCTGCGCAACGACGCCTACTGGGAGCGCATCGAGGAGATCCCCGACCACAACTTCTGGAGCGTGCGCCAGTCGCTGAAGATGGAGATGCTGGCCGACGTGCGGCGCCGGGTCATCGCCCAGCACCGCCGCAACGGCGTCGGCCCGACCCAGGCGGCACGCCTGGTCCGGCACCTCGACCCGGCCAATCCCGACATCCTGACCATCGGCTTCGCGCGCCGCTTCGCCACCTACAAGCGCGCCACGCTGTTCTTCGAGGATCCCGAGCGCCTGGCGCGGCTGCTCAACGATCCCGAACGACCCGCGGTGCTGATCTTCGCCGGCAAGGCGCATCCGCGCGACACCCCGGGCCAGGACCTGATCCGCGCCATCCACGGCTTCGCCCAGCGCCCCGAGTTCGAGGGGCGCATCGTGCTGGTCGAGGGCTACGACATGGCGCTGGCGCGCAAGCTGCTGGCCGGCTGCGACGTCTGGGCCAACACCCCCGAGTATCCGCTCGAGGCGAGCGGCACCTCGGGGCAGAAGGCCGGCATCAACGGCGTGGTCAACCTCAGCGTGCTCGACGGCTGGTGGGGCGAGGGCTACAACGGGGCCAACGGCTGGGCGATCACGCCCCATCCACCGGAGACCCCCGCCGACCGGCGCAACGCCGAGGAGAGCCGCGAGCTGCTCGACCTGCTCGAGTACGACGTCGCCCCGCTCTACTACGCGCGCGGCGTGCACGGCTTCGCCGAGGCGTGGGTGCGGCTGTCGAAGGCGTCGATGAAGTCGCTGATCCCGCGCTACAACGCCCAGCGCATGGTCATGGACTACGTCATGAAGCTCTACGGACCGGCCAACTGGCAGCGGCGTCAGCTCGGCAAGGACGGTGGCGCGCCGGCCCGCGCGCTGGCCGCGTGGAAGGCGCGCATCGGCGCCGCGTGGCCCGGCGTCCGTCTGCGCCTGCTGACCCGGCCGGCCGAGGAGGTCGCCAGCGGCGACACCCTGCCGTTGGCGGTGGCCGTCGAGCTCAACGGCCTCGCCCCCGGCGACCTGGTGGTGGAGTGCCTGTGCGGACACCACGGCGAGGAGGGCTTCACGGTGGCCCAGCGCACCGCGCTCAAGGCGACCGACGAGCGCGACGGCGACGCGGTGGTCTATCGCGTCGAGCTGCTACCGCCGCTGCCCGGACTGCAGCAGTTCCAGCTGCGCGCCTACCCCTACCACGCCGACCTCGCCCACCCGTTCGAGACCGGGCGCATGCTGTGGCTGTGAGGCGCCGCCTCAGCCGACCTTCGGCAGGCGCTCCAGCGCGGCGTTGATCGCCTCCTCCGGGTAGGCGAAGTCCTCGAGCCGGCCGGAGAAGTAGCTGTCGTAGGCGGCCATGTCGAAGTGGCCGTGGCCCGAGAGGTTGAACAGGATCGTCTGCGCCTCGCCGCGCGCCTTGCACGCCAGCGCCTCGTCGATCGCCACGCGGATGGCATGGCACGACTCGGGCGCCGGGATGATCCCCTCGCTGCGCGCGAACTGCACGCCGGCCTCGAAGGTGGCGAGCTGCGGCACCGCGACCGCCTCGACGAGCCCCTCCTGGTGCAGCTGCGAGACCAGCGGCGAGTCGCCGTGGTAGCGCAGGCCGCCGGCGTGGATGCCCGGCGGCATGAAATCGTGGCCCAGGGTGTACATCTTCATCAGCGGGGTCAGCCCCACGGTGTCGCCGAAGTCGTAAGCGTAGTGGCCGCGGGTCAGGGTCGGGCACGAGGCCGGCTCGGCGGCGACAAGGCGCACCTCGCGGCCGGCCGCCTTGTCGGCGAGGAACGGGAACGCGACGCCGGCGAAGTTGGAGCCGCCGCCGCAGCAGCCGATGACCACGTCGGGGTAGTCGCCGACCTTCTCCAGCTGCTTGCGCGCCTCCTGGCCGATCACCGTCTGGTGGTGGCAGACGTGGTTGAGCACCGAGCCCAGGGCGTAGTTGGTCCCCTCGTGGGTCGCCGCCTCCTCGACCGCCTCGGAGATGGCGATGCCGAGCGAACCCTGCGATTCGGGGTCCTCGGCCAGGATCTTGCGCCCCGACGCGGTCAGGTCGGTCGGACTGGCCAGCACCTCGGCACCCCAGGTCTCCATCATCGAGCGCCGGAACGGCTTCTGCTCGTAGCTGACCTTGACCATGTAGACGCGCACGTCGAGGCCGAACATCTGCCCGGCCAGCGCCAGCGAGGAGCCCCACTGGCCGGCGCCGGTCTCGGTCGCCAGCCGGCGGATGCCCGCCTCGCGGTTGTAGTAGGCCTGGGCGACGGCGCTGTTGGGCTTGTGCGAGCCCGCCGGGCTCACGCCCTCGTACTTGTAGTAGATCTTCGCCGGGGTGCCGAGTGCCCGCTCGAGGCGCAGGGCCCGGTAGAGCGGGGACGGCCGCCACAGTTTCAGCGCCTCGCGCACCGGGTCGGGAATCGAAATCCAGCGCTCGGCGGAAACCTCCTGCTCGATCAGTGCCATCGGGAAGTTCGCCGCCAGCGCCTCGGGGCCGATCGGCCGGCCGTCGGGGCCGAGCGGCGGCGCCGGCGGGTTGGGCATGTCGGCGACGACGTTGTACCAGTGGGTCGGGATGTCCGACTCGTCGAGCAGGATCTTGGTCTGCATGGGTCCTCC
>JBFIFF010000201.1:0-4337 GCA_041602955.1 Gammaproteobacteria bacterium
AGTTCATCCCGGTCAGGCGGATCGTCGCCGCGGGGGTGTCGTCGCCCTCGTACTGGCCGTCGAGCATGTAGCTGCGGTCGGCCGCGAACAGCAGCTCGGCGAGCAGCCCGACAAAACAGCTGCCCGGTTCGACCAGCGTGAACAGGGTGCGCGAGGTGACGTCGACGCGCTTCAACGTCCGCTTCAGGTAGAGGGTGATCTCGCGCACCAGCCAGTGGTCGGCGTGGGCCGTAAGCTGGGCATCGTAGGCGGCGACCGTGTCGGCGTCGCCGGCGGTCTTGAGCACCCACGTGCCGAGCTCGGGCTCGTTGCTGCGCAGGTGCAGGATGGCGTCGTCGAGCTCACGCGCCAGCGCCAGCGGCCAGTAGCCGGCGCCGGCCGCCTCGATGCCGGCGACGTCGGCCGGCGGCGCGTCGACCGGGGCCTTGAGCGTCAGCGTGGCACTGCGCGCGGCGCGATCGATCGCCACCTCGAGGTTCGGGTAGGTCACGCCGGCATCGCCGATCTCCCGCTGCAGCGGCGTCAGCGCGACGCCCCGCGCATCGGCCGGGCGGTCGGACTCCGAGGCCAGCGCCTCGGCCCGGGCGCGCACCGCATCGGTGAACTTCGACGCCGGGGCGATCTCGTCGACCAGGCGCCAGTCGACGGCACGCTGGCCCTTGATCCCCTCCTCGACCGCGCAGAAAACATCGGCCAGGTCGCGGCGCACCTTGCGCTTGTCGACCAGCCGGGTCAGCCCGCCGGTGCCGGGCAGCACCGCGAGCAGCGGCACCTCCGGCAGCGAGACCGCGGCGTTGTCGTCGTCGACCATCATGATGTGGTCGGTGGCCAGCGCGAGCTCGTAGCCGCCGCCGGCCGCGGTGCCGTTGACCGCGGCGAGGTAGCGCTGGCCGGAGTGGGCGCTGGCGTCCTCGATGCCGTTGCGCGTCTCGTTGGTGAACTTGCAGAAGTTGACCTTGTGCGCGTGGGTCGACGCGCCGAGCATGCGGATGTTGGCGCCGGCGCAGAAGATGCGCTCCTTGCCGGAGTCGATCACCACCGCACGCACCTCCGGGTGCTCGAAGCGCAGCCGCTGCACGGCGTCGTAGAGCTCGATGTCGACGCCGAGGTCGTAGGAGTTCATCTTGAGCTCGTAGCCGGGTCGCAGCGTCGCCTCGGGGTCGACGTCCATGGTCAGGTAGGCGACCGGCGCCTCCACGCGCAGTTTCCAGTGGCGGTAGCGGTCGGGATGGGTCTGGAAGTCGATCATGCCTGGGGTCTCTCCTCAAGATGGCCGGTTGGTCATGCAGGCTTCGGCCGGGGGGATGACCATGCATTATAGTTCCTTTATTTCCGCGGTCAAGCCATATCATGCAATATAGGTTATTCGTGCTTCAAATTATTTGCTATTCATCTGTTTTGTTTGAATTATTTTGTATTCGGCTGAGGCCAAAAGGATGACGACTGATCATGCACCATATTTCACTTTCGCCCCTCGGTGCCGTTCTTGAGTGGTCGCGACGCAAACGTCGGGGTGCGCGAGCACGCTCCGCCCTCGCCTCCCTGAGGCCCTCGACCGCGGCGCCTCCTGATGGCGTGGCGACGCCTTGTCGCAGGCCTCCCGGGCGACGGCCGGGGCTTGACGGAGTTGACGCCGGGCACTCTCCACGGAGCGGCCACGCTGCTATGCTCGGCCGGACGCCACCGCGGCCGGGATCGACTCCGATGCCACGCCCCTCCCGCAAGCCGACGACCCGCCTGCTCCCGGCCCTGCTGGCGCTGCTGGCGGCCGCCTGCCAGCCCTCCACGACCGGGGAGGCGAAGGGTCAAGCGCGCGAGAGGCCGCCGCAGCTGGTCGAAACCGTCGTCTGCACGACGCGACCGATCACCCACACCGTGACCCGCACCGGGACGCTGCGCGCGCTGCGCGAGGTGCGCCTGTTCAACCAGGAGGAGGGACGGGTCGCGGAACTGCCCTTCTTCGAAGGCGACCGGGTCGCCGACGGCACCGTGGTCGCGCGCCTCGACGACACCCTGCTGCGTGCCCAGCTGGCCAAGGCGGCGGCAACGCGCAAGCAGGCGGCCTCCGACCTCGAACGCCTGACCCGACTGAAGTCGCGGGCCGTGATCTCCGACGATGAACTCAACCGGGCCGACACCGCGCTGCAGGTGGCCGACGCGGAACTCGACCTGCTGCGGGCGCGCCTCGGCTACAGCACCATCCGCGCCCCGTTCGCCGGCGTGGTCAGCGAGCGCCGCCTCGAGCCGGGCGACATCGCGCCGCGCTTCACCCACCTGCTGACGCTGTTCGACCCCACCTCGCTGGTGATCGAGGTGACACTCTCCGAGCTGCTGCTGCCGCAGGTACGCGTCGACGCCGACGTGCCGGTGCGCGTCGACGCGCTCGGCGACACGCCCTACCCTGGACGCGTGCTGCGCGTTCACCCGACGGTCGACCCGCGCACCCGTCTCGGCCTGGTCGAGATCGCCCTCGACCCGCCTCCGCCCGGGGTCAAGCCAGGCCAGCTCGGCCGCGTCGCGCTGACCCTGCCCGCCGCCGAACGGCGCGTGATCCCCTACCCCGCGCTGCGCCGCGACACCCAGGGCGAGTACGTGTTCCGGGTCGACGAGGACAAGGTGCGACGCGCCCCCGTGCGCTCGGGCCTGCTGCTCGGTGACGAGGTGGAGATCGTCGAGGGCCTGGCCGACGGCGACCGCATCGTGCTGCGTGGCTTCCTCGGGCTCAGCGACGGCAGCGCGGTACGCGAGGCGCAGCCGGCGGCGGATGGCGCGCGCCCGTGAGCGTCGCCACCCGCCTGCGCCACGGCGGCGGGCTCGCCGCCTGGGCGGTGCACCACCCGATTGGCATCGTCATGATCACCCTCGCCGCAGCGGTGCTCGGCGCGTTTTCGCTCGGGCGCCTCGCCGTCGACCTGCTGCCGCACATCATCTACCCGGAGATCGGCATCCGGGTGCTCGATCCCGGCGTGCCGGCCCAGGTCATGGAGGACCGCATCACGCGCCAGCTCGAGGAGCAGCTGGCCATCACCGAGGACGCGGTCTCGATCACCTCGCGCACCACCGAGGGGCGCTCGGCGGTCGAGTTGTCGTTCCCCTACGGCAAGGACATCGACATCGCGCTGCGCGACGCCAGCACCCGCCTCGACCGCGCGCGGCGCTTCCTGCCCGAGACCATCCAGCCGCCGATCATCTTCAAGCGCGACCCGTCGCAACGGCCGATCCTCGAGCTGGTGGTCAGCTCGGCCACGCGCGACCCGGTCAGCCTGCGCAGCTGGGTCGACGACATCTTCGCCAAGTGGTTCCTGAACCTGCCCGGCGTCGCCGCGGCCGAGGTCGGCGGCGGCGTCGTGCGCGAGATCCACGTGCTGCCCGACCAGCGCCGCCTCGCCGCGCTCGGCCTGAGTCCCGACGCCCTGGCCACGCTCCTCGACCGCGCCAACCGCGACGAGCCCGCCGGCCGGCTGCGCATGCAGCGCCAGGAGCTCTCCGGGCGCACCGCGGGGCGCTTCGACAGCCTCGAGGAACTGCGCAACCTGCCGGTGACGCTGCCCGACGGCGGCACGGTGCGCCTCGGCGAGATCGCCGAGGTGCGTGACAGTCACGAGGACGAGAAGCTGCGCATCCGCTACAACGACGTGCCGGGCATCAAGGTCTCGATCCAGAAGCAGCCGACCGCCAACACCGTCGCCGTCGCCAACGCGGTCGCCGAACGGCTCGAATGGATGCGCGACCAGCGCCTGTTCCCGGACGACGTCGCGGTGGCGGTGGTCGGCGACCAGTCGGTCTACGTGCGCCAGGCGCTCGACAACGCGGCCACCGCGGCGCTGAGCGGTGCGCTGCTGGCGATGGGGGTGGTCTACCTGTTCCTCGGCAACCTGCGGCGCACCCTGATCATCGGCAGCGCGATCCCGGTCGCGGTGCTGGTTACCTTCTTCGTCATGGACGCCGGCGGCCTGACCCTCAACGTCATGACCCTCGGCGGGCTCGCGGTCGGCATCGGCATGCTGGTCGACAACACCGTGGTCATGCTCGAGAACATCTACCGCCACCAGCGCGACGGCGAGAACGCCGCCGAGGCGGGCATCAACGCCGCCTGCGAGGTCAATTCCTGCATCGTCGCGTCGACCACGACCAACCTCGCGGCGATCCTGCCGTTCCTGTTCATCGGCGGCCTGACCGGGCTGCTGTTCCGCGAACTGATCGTCACCGTCTCCGCAGCCATCTTCGCCTCGATGGTGGTCGCGCTGACCCTGACCCCGGCACTCGCCTCGCGCGTCCCGGCGACCGGGCGCGGCGCGGTGCGCCGCGCCATCGACGCGGTGATGCACCGGCTGCAG
>JBFIFF010000202.1:0-4326 GCA_041602955.1 Gammaproteobacteria bacterium
CCATGGCCGCCTCGGTCGCCGCGCTCGCCCTCTACGGCGTGCGTCTCGTCACCGCCCCCGTGCCCGAGGCGCCGGGCGCCCCGACGCTGGCCAAGCTCGCGCCGTCCGCACCCACGGCCATGACCGTGGCCGCGACGGCGACCTCGGACCCCACGCCGCTCGACGAGCGGCGGCTCAGCGACAACCTCCAGAGGCACAACGAGCTGGCCCTGGGCGGGCGGGTGCGCGCCCTGCCGCCCTACGTCAGGGTGGTCAGCGCCAGCGGCCCGGGAAGCGCCCGCTGAAGATGCGCTCGACAGCGTGTGCCGTCCTCCTGCTGGCGATCTGCCCGATTGCCGCCGCCGGGCAGGCGCCGATCGGTGAGCTCGCGCGCATGGCCGAGGCGGTGTCCGGGCTGAACTACGAAGGCACCTTCGTGTTCGACCATGCCGGGCGGCTGCAGACCATGCGCATCGTGCATCTGGCGGATGCCGATGGCGAGCGCGAGCACCTGGTCTCGCTGGACGGCGACCCGCGCGAGGTGATGCGCGACCGCCACGATGCGGTGTGCATCCTCGCCGACGGCAAGCCGCAGCGGCTCGCCCTGCACCAGGCCCGTGGCGGGTTCCCCGGGCGGTCGCTGGGGCACCTGCCCGCGCTGCAGGCTCACTACGACATCGCGCACGGCGAGACTTCGCGGGTCGCTGGCCGCCCCACGCGCGTGCTGGAGATACGGCCACGCGATGCCCTGCGCTACGGCTACCGCCTGTGGCTCGATCAGGCGAGTGGCTTGCCGCTGCGCTCCGAGCTGTTCGGCGCCGACGGCGCACCGCTGGAACGGATGGTCTTCACCGCGATCGAACTCCGCGAGGCGGCCGACCCCGACCGCGCTGCGGCGCTGCGTGCGCGCCAGGCGCAGGTCGCGGCGATGGTCGGCCACCCGCCGGCCGCCATCGAGGCCGGGGCGCGGCGCTGGCAGGTCAGCGACCCGCCGCAGGGCTTCGTCCTCTCCGACTACCGCTCCTACCCCGGTGGTGGCGCCGCGGGCGGTGTCGACCATCTGGTGTTGACCGACGGTCTGGCGACCGTGTCGGTCTACGTGGAGCCCGCCGCCGCCGGCCGGACCCCGCTCAACGGGGTTCACAGGGCCGGTGCGGTGAGCACCTATGCGCTGGTGCGCGACGCCCACCAGGTGGTGGTGGTCGGTGACGTGCCACCGGTCACGGCGCGCCAGATCGGCGAGGCGGTGCGGCCGCTCGAGAACGGGCGGTGATCCGCCGTGCCGGCACCCGCGGCGGCTGCGGCCGGAACTTCCCTGCTCCCGGCGGGTCATTGCAGGTGCCTCGCCCGGGCCCTTAAGACGCCAGGTGGACCTGACCGAAACCAAGCCGCGACCCTCCGAGCAATATTCAACCGAGGACCGACACCGATGATGCGATCCACCGTACCGCGCCAGGCGCGCGGACTCCTGACCGGCCTGCTGCTGATCGCCTGGAGCGGTCTCGCCGGCGCGGCGGCCAACCTGCCCGACTTCACCGGCCTGGTCGAGAAGCACAGCCCGGCGGTGGTCAACATCAGCACCACCCAGAAGGTCTCCCAGCGGCGCGGACCGCGCATGGAGATGCCCGACCTGCCCGAGGGCAGCCCGTTCGGCGACCTGTTCCGCCACTTCTTCGGCGAAGGCGGGATGCCCGAGATCCCCGAGCACCAGCAGACCCAGTCGCTCGGTTCGGGGCTGATCGTCTCGACCGACGGCTACGTCATCACCAACGCCCACGTGATCAAGGACGCCGACGAGATCGTCGTGCGCCTGAGCGACCGCCGCCAGCTCGTCGCCGAGGTGATCGGCAGCGACCCGCGCAGCGATGTCGCCCTGCTCAAGGTCGATGCCGAGGGACTGCCGGTGGTGCGTATCGGCGACTCCGAGAAACTCAAGGTTGGCGAGTGGGTGCTGGCCATCGGCTCGCCTTTCGGCTTCGACTACTCGGTGACCGCCGGCATCGTCAGCGCGCTGGGTCGCAACCTGCCGCGCGAGAACTACGTGCCGTTCATCCAGACCGACGTGGCGATCAACCCGGGCAACTCGGGCGGCCCGCTGTTCAATCTCGAGGGCGAGGTGGTCGGGGTCAACTCGCAGATCTACAGCCGCACCGGCGGCTTCATGGGGCTGTCGTTCGCGATCCCGATCCACGTCGTCATGAACGTCGTCGACCAGCTCAAGACCAAGGGCAGGGTCAGCCGCGGCTGGCTCGGCGTCCTGATCCAGGACGTCACCCGGGAGCTCGCCGAGGCGTTCGGCATGAGCCGCCCGCAGGGCGCGCTGGTCTCCAAGGTGCTCGAAGACAGCCCGGCCGCAGCGGCCGGCTTCAAGTCGGGCGACGTGATCATTCGCTACAACGGCCGCGAGGTGGCCGATTCGGCGAGCCTGCCGCCGCTGGTCGGGCAGACGCCGGTGGGCAAGCAGGCCGAGGTGAAGGTGATCCGCGACGGCACGGAGACCACGCTGCAGGTCACCATCGGCGAACTGCCCAGCGAGGAGGTGCTGGCCAAGGCTGCCGGGGCGCCGTCCGCGAGCGTCAGCGAAAAACGCCTGGGCATCAAGGTCAGCGAGGTCCCCGACGCGCTGCGTGAGGCGCTCGAACTGGCCTCGGGCGGGGTGCTGGTCGAGGAGGTCGAGACCGGTGTCGCGTCGCGCGCCGGGGTGCGCAAGGGTGACGTGATCGTGATGCTCAACCAGCAGGCGGTCGACGGGCCGCAGCAGTTCGCCGAACTGGTCGAGGCGCTGCCGCGAGGCAAGTCGATCGCGGTGCGCATCCAGCGCCAGAACGGCCCGCTGTGGCTGGCGCTCAAGCTCGGCGAGGAGTGATGGCCGACGGGCGGCGAACGCTCACCCTCTACGGCCACAGCTACTGCAGCCTGTGCGATGCCATGCACGCCCGGCTCCTCGGTCTCGCCGGGGAGCTGGGCCTGCGCATCGAGCTGGTCGACATCCACGATGCTCCCGACCTGGAGACGCGCTTCGGTGAGCGCGTCCCGGTGCTCTACGGCAGCGGCGAGGAGATCTGCCACCACCACCTCGACGAGCCCGCGCTGCGCCGCTATTTGAGCGGGCAGTGAATTGCGCTATACTCCGGTCCCCTTAAAAATCATTTTGAATCAGGGCGTTGGGCGGCGCAGTGGCGCCCGCCCGCGCCCTGATCTTCGTTCGCCACGGGTCCGATGCCCGGGCCGGGCCACATGCAGCAGATCCGCAACTTCTCCATCATCGCGCACATCGACCATGGCAAGTCGACGCTGGCCGACCGCTTCATCCAGCACTGCGGCGGGCTCAGCGAGCGCGAGATGGCGGCGCAGGTGCTCGACTCCATGGACCTCGAGCGCGAGCGAGGGATCACCATCAAGGCACAGAGCGTCACCCTCGACTACGTCGCGCGCGACGGCCAGACCTACCAGCTGAACTTCATCGACACCCCCGGCCACGTCGACTTCTCCTACGAGGTCTCACGCTCGCTGGCCGCCTGCGAGGGGGCCCTGCTGGTGGTCGACGCGGCGCAGGGGGTCGAGGCGCAGAGCGTCGCCAACTGCTACACCGCGATCGACCAGGGGCTCGAGGTGGTGCCGGTGCTGAACAAGATCGACCTGCCGTCGGCCGAGCCGGTGCGGGTGATCCGCGAGATCGAGGAGATCATCGGCATCGAGGCCGCCGAAGCGCTGCACGTCAGCGCCAAGACCGGGGTCGGCATCTCCGACCTGCTCGAGGAACTGGTGCGGCGCATCCCGCCGCCGCAGGGCGATCCCGGCGCGCCGCTGCAGGCGCTGATCATCGACTCGTGGTTCGACCCCTACGTCGGCGTGATCTCCCTGGTGCGCGTGGTCAACGGCGAGCTGCGCGTCAAGCAGAAGCTGCACGTGATGTCGACCGGGCGCGACCACCTGGTCGAGAAGGTCGGCATCTTCACCCCCAAGGAGGTCGGTCTCGAGCGCCTCGGCACCGGCGAGGTCGGCTTCATCATCGCCGGTATCAAGGAGATCGACGGCGCCCCGGTCGGTGACACGCTAACGACCGCCGAACGCCCCGCGGCGAAGCCGTTGCCCGGCTTCAAGCAGGTGCAGCCGCGGGTCTTCGCCGGGCTGTTCCCGGTCAACGCCGACGACTACGAGGATTGCCGCGAGGCGCTGCACAAGCTGAAGCTGAACGACGCGTCGCTGCAGTTCGAGCCCGAGTCCTCGCAGGCGCTCGGTTTCGGCTTCCGCTGCGGTTTTCTCGGCCTGCTCCACCTCGACATCGTGCAGGAGCGGCTCGAGCGCGAGTACGGCATGGAGCTGATCACCACCGCACCGACCGTC
>JBFIFF010000203.1:0-4301 GCA_041602955.1 Gammaproteobacteria bacterium
GAGGCGCGCACGCGGCTCGGTGAGCGTCTCGCCAGGGTCGCTGCCGAGGCCGACCCGGACATGGGCGAACAAGGGCTCCTGAAGCTGCGCAACGCCCCCATGCGGGCGCCCATGGTGGTGATCGTCTCGGCGCACGTGCAAGAGAGCCCCAAGGTGCCCGAGATCGAGCAGCTGCTATCGGCCGGGTGCGCGGCCCACGCCATTCTGATGGCCAGCCACGCCCTCGGTTTCGGCGCGATCTGGCGCACCGGCCCGGTCACTTACCTGCCCGGCCTCAATGCCGCGCTGGGTCTTGCAGACGAGGAGCGGGTGGTGGCGTTCCTCTACCTCGGGACCGTGGCCGGGGAACCCAAGCCCCTGCCGCAACTCGACGCCGGCGACTACGTCACGGATTGGACGGGTTGAGGTGGAGGGCGTCGCGGCGGGCCCGTGCCGCGGGCAGTGGCTCGTGGCGCCCTGCCTGGCGCTCCTGCTGGCCGCCTGCACCCCGGTCGGCGGGGTGCGACCAGCCGACGTCGCGGTGTACCAGGTCCCGCCGCCCCACGCCTACGAGTTCGTGGCCACGGTCCGCACCGACGCACCCGCACCGACCCGTGGCGAGGCGCTGGCCGAACTGCGCGAACGCGCCGCAGAGGTCGGCGCGAACGCGGTCATCGTCAACGACCGGGGGGATTCGACCGGCCCCCTCCGCGGCATCGCCGTGCGCGTACGGCGTTGACTGGCGTTCCGTGGAACACCTCCTAAGGTAATAGTGTGGCAGGGAAGCCGCTCCGCAACCTTCGCGGTTTGTCTGCCCGGGGTGTCGGATTTCCACTACAGAAGCGGTGGAGACGGTGCCGATAACATACCAACGGGCGTAGACCTTTTTGCGACAAGCTCGCGGAGGCTGGATGAGGGACACCGGTAGCAGTTCGCAGGCGCGGCCATTCGCCTCTGCCGATCTCGATGACGTCGATCGCATGCAGGTCGAGTACGAGAACCTGCGCCTGATGACCGCCAACCTGCCGATCGCGCTCGCCTTCGCCCTGGTCGTGGCGCTTTCGCTGGCCGTGGTGATGTGGACCGCCGTCGACCGGGTGAACCTGCTCCTCTGGCTCACGCTGGTGGGCATGCTGACGTTGGTGCGCTACTTCGGCATCGCCCGCTTCCACGCCGCGAAGATGACCCCGGCGCTCCTGCGCACGTGGCGCCTGTGGTTCCTCGGCGGCATCCTCGCCGCCGGCATGTCCTGGGGCCTCGCCGGCCTGCTGCTCTACCCGCCGGAAGACACGGCCCGCCAGTCGTTCCTGATGCTCATGTTGATCGGTCTCTGCGCGGGCGGCATGACGGTGCACGCGTCGATGTCGATGGCCACCTACCTGTTCGCGCTGCCGGCGCTGCTGCCATTGATCGCGCGTCAACTCGGCGAGGGCGGGCCGATGAGTTCGGCGCTCGGGGTTGCCGGCGGCCTGTTCATCGTCATCCTGCTGGTCACGGCCAAGCGCATCGGCGACACCCTGCGCCAGAGCCAGATGCTGCGTCTGCAGGTCGAGAAGCGCAACCAGGCACTGGACGCGTCGCAGCGCAAGCTCGCCCTGCACGTGGAAAACACCCCACTGGGCGTCATCGAATGGGACCGCGATTGGCGCGTGAGCAGCTGGAATCACGCGGCCGAGGCGATCTTCGGATTCACCCGCGAGGAGATGGTCGGCAAGCAGGTGTTCGACCGCCTGGTACCCGAGGACGAGCGGGTCCACGTGGACGCGGTGGCCCGGGCGCTGATCGAGCAGACCGGCGGCCAGCGCAGCACCAACACGAACCTCACGCGCGACGGACGGCGCATCTGGTGCGAGTGGTTCAACACCCCGCTAATCGGTGCCGGGGGCGATTGCATCGGCGTCGCCTCGCTGGTCATGGACATCAGCGAGCAGATCGAGACCGCCGCGGCGATGCGCACCAGCGAGACGAAGTACCGCGCCCTGGTCGAGCAGTCGCTGGCCGGGGTCTACATGATCGAAGGCGAGCGCTTCCTCTACGTCAACCCGATGTTCGCCGAGATCTTCGGCTACACCCCAAGGGAGCTGATGGAACAGCGCACCCTCGCCGACCTGGTCCATCCAGACGACCTGTCGAAGGTCAGGGAACAGCTGCGCGCACGCTTCGACCGCGAGAAGACGTCGGCGAACTACCAGTTCCGCGCGCTGCGCAACGACGGCGAAACGATCATCGTCGAGGTCTTCGGCAGCATGGTGGAGATCGACGGCCGCCGGGTGGTCCTCGGCACGTTGCTCGACGTGACCGAGAACCAGAGGGCGCACGAGCACATCCAGCATCTGGCCAGCCACGACGCCCTGACCGACCTGCCGAACCGGCACTACATCGAGGAGCGCGCCAACCGCCTGATCCGCGACGCGGTCGATCAGGGCGAGAAGCTGGCCTGTCTCTACATCGACCTCGACCGGTTCAAGAACGTCAACGACACCCTCGGCCACGATCTCGGCGATCGCCTGCTCAAGGACGCCGCCAAGCGCATGCTGCGCTGCCTGCGCGGCGAGGATGTGCTCGCGCGCATGGGCGGCGACGAGTTCACCGTGCTCCTGCCGGGGGCCGACCACGAGGTGTCGGCACGCGTCGCCCAGCGCCTGATCCGCGAACTCAATGCCCCGTTCTCACTCGACGGCAAGCTGATCCGGGTCGGGGGGAGCATCGGCGCGGCCGAGCTCGGCGGGCCCGAAGAGGACTTCAACACGCTCTGGAGGCATGCCGACATCGCCATGTACCGGGCCAAGCGTCGGCGCGGAACCTTCGCCTTCTTCGAGGCCAGCCAGGAGCTCGAGCTGAGCAAGCGGGTACGCATCGAGCGCGATCTCGAGCACGCCCTCGAGGCCGGCGAGATCTCGCTCCACTTTCAGCCGCGCGTCGACACGCGCACCGGCAGGTCGGATAGCGTCGAGGCGCTGCTGCGCTGGGACCACCCGGAGATGGGGCCGCTCTCGCCGGCCCTGTTCGTGCCGGTGGCCGAGGAGAGCGGCCAGATTCACCGTCTCGGCAGGTGGGTCTTCGACCAGGCGTGTGCCCAGGCGGCGGCCTGGCGACGCAGCGGCATCGACCTGCGCGTGGCGGTGAACCTCTCCGTGGTCGAGCTGCAGGCGCCCGACATCGTCGAGCGCATCGAACGCATCATGAGCGACAGAAGCATCGATGCCCGCTGGATCGAGATCGAGATCACCGAGAGCGCCGCGATGCTCAATCCGGACCAGAGCATCGCGGTGATCGGCGCGTTCCGCGAGCGCGGTATCGAGATCAGCATCGACGATTTCGGCACGGGTTACTCGTCGCTGAGCTACCTAAAGCGCATTCCCGCCAACTTCCTGAAGATCGACCGCAGCTTCCTGCAGAACATCACCGGACCGGAGTCGAACGACACGGTCGATTCCGACATCATCCGCGCCATCGTCGCGCTCGGTCGCAGTCTCGGCATGGAGGTCATCGCCGAGGGGGTCGAGCTGCCCGGCCAGCTGGAGTTCCTCAGCGGCCACGGCTGCCACCTGGTGCAGGGCTACCACTATTGCCGGCCGCTTCCGGTGCGCGATCTCGAACGCTGGTACGTCAGCACGCCACGACAAGGCGAAATGCCCGCGCCGGAACGCCTCAACTGACGCCGGTGCGTCGTCAGCCAGCGCCGATCGGCACGGCCAGGCTCTCCTCGCCTTCCTCCATGACCACCAGCGTGCGCGAGTCGCGCACCGCGCCCGGAAGGTGGTGAAGGATGCGCCCGAGCAGGTCGCGGTAGGCGGCCATGTCGGCCACGCGCAGCTTCATCAGGTAGTCGAAATCGCCCGACACCAGGTGGCACTCCTGCACCTCCGGCAGGGCGCGCATGGCGTCGCGGAACTGCTCGAAGGTGTCGGGCGTCGCGTAGTTCAGGCTGATCTCGACGTAGATCAGCAGCCCGGCCCCGACCCGGTGCGGATCGATGCGGGCGTGGTAGCCGGTGATGAAGCCATCGCGCTCGAGGCGGCGCACACGCTCCAGGCACGGCGAGGTCGACAACCCGATGCGCTCGGCGAGGTCGACGTAGGAGATGCGCCCGTCACGCTGCAGGATGTCGAGGATGCGCCGGTCGAGGCGGTCGAGGCCGCGTGGGGCGGTACTGCTCGCTGCTTTTCTGGCCATCGTTTTCCCCTTGAAACGGGCGATGGCCAGATTGTATTCCCAGAAAGAGGCCCTGAGTCAGTAAGGACGTCCGATCAGGCCGTTTGACCCGAGGGACTGCCCGGCAGCCGCGGGTGCGCGGGCCGCCGGTGCGGGGGCCGGGTGTA
>JBFIFF010000204.1:0-4288 GCA_041602955.1 Gammaproteobacteria bacterium
CGGCCTCCCGCACGACCGCATGGCGGTGCAGATCACCCAGCACGCCCGACTCCCCGGTGACGAGAGTGGGCGCTTCGCGATCGTCTTCGCGGGCATCGGCATTCCCTACGACACCGCCGAGTACTTCCGCCGCTCCATGGAGGAGAGCGGCGTGCTAGCGCACACCGCGCTGTTCCTCAACCTCGCCTCCGACCCGAGCACCCAGCGCCTGCTGACACCGCGCTTCGCGCTGACCGCGGCCGAGTACCTGGCGTTCCGCGAGGAGCGCCACGTGCTCGTCATCATGACCGACATGACCAACTACTGCGAGGCGCTGCGCGAAGTGGCGGCGAGCCACGGCGAGATCCCGGGACGCAAGGGTTATCCCGCCTACCTCTACTCCGACCTGGCGCAACTGTTCGAGCGCGCCGGCAGGCTGCGCGAGCGCGGTGGCACGTTGACCCAGATGCCGATCCTGACCATGCCCGCCGATGACATCAGCCACCCGATCCCTGACCTGACCGGTTACATCACCGAGGGCCAGGTAGTGCTGTCCCAGGAGCTGGCACGCAAGCAGGTCTACCCACCGGTCGCGGTGCTGCCGAGCCTGTCTCGTCTGATGAAGGACGGCGTCGGTGCAGACACCACCTTCGCCGACCATCCCGACCTCGCCAACCAGCTGTTCGCCGCCTACGCCCGCGCCACCCGGGTGCGCGTGCTGGCGAGCGTGGTCGGCACCGAGGGGCTCGGCGAGAGCGACCTCGCCTACCTCGCCTTCGCCGACCGCTTCGAGCACGAGTTCCTGTCCCAGTCCGAATCGCGCACCCTGGCCGAGAGCGCGGAGATCGGCTGGCAGGTGCTGCGCGATCTGCCGCTGCGCGAGCTCTCGCGCCTGAACGACCGGCAGATCGCCGCGCACATCACGCGCGAGGCCGCCGATGAGCGGTGAGACCGTCACCCGCCACGCGTTCCTGGCGCTGCGCGACGAGCACGGCTTCATCCGCGAGGGGTTCGAGTTCCTCGACGAGAAGCGCCTGCTGCTCGCGCAGCGCATCCTGCTCGAGCACGACGCCTACCGCGCACGGCGCGCGGCGCTGGCCGAGGCGTGGACTAAGGCGCTCGCCGCGCTGACCGACGCCCTCGGCGAGGCCGGCCTGCTCGCGCTGGCCGTCGCCGAGCGGCCGCCGCTGCGCCTCGCCCTGCCGGCACGGACCCGCCTCGCCCACTTCGGCGTGCCGCTGCTGGCCGTCGAGGGCGCAGAGCCCCCGGGCCACGACGAGATGGAGATCGGCGACCCGAACCGCCGCTGCGCCGAAGCCTTCGCCCGGGTCGCCGTCGTCGCCGCTGCGGTCGCCGCGTCCGCCGGCAACCTGCACCGGCTGATCGCCGAGTACCGGCGCACCGACCGCCGCGCCAGCGCGCTGGAGAACGTCATCCTGCCCGAGGTCAGCAGGCGGCTGCACGACATCGAGGCCGCACTCGACGACGCCGACCTCGAGGAGACGCTGCGCACGCGGCTGGCCATCGGCAACGCCGGCCGGCTGCTATAGTCCGGGCGGCCCCGCACGGAGTCCCCTATGCTGCTGCAGATCCCCGACGTCCTCGACGCCGAGCAACTCGCCAGCGTCCGGAAGTACCTGGCCCAGGCCGACTTCGTCCACGGCAAGGCGAGTGCCGGCAAGGCCGCCGGCCGGGTCAAGCACAACCTCGAGCTCGACCGCGCCGCGCCGCTGCGCGACAAGCTGGTCGACGCGGTGATGGGGACCCTGCTCGCCCATCCCGTGTTCCAGGCCGCCGCCTACCCGGCGCGGGTCTCCACGCCGATCTTCGCCCGCTACACCGAGGGCATGGCCTACGGCGACCACGTCGACGACCCGGTCATGGGCGAGGCCGACGCGCGCTACCGCTCGGACGTCTCGCTGACGCTGTTCCTCAACGACCCCGACGACTACGCGGGCGGCGAACTGGTGGTCGAGACCCATTTCGGCGCACAGCGTGTGAAGCTGTCGGCCGGCCACCTCGTGCTCTACCCGTCGTCGAGCCGCCACCGCGTCGAGACGGTCACCTCGGGCGAACGGCTGGTGATGGTGACGTGGCTGCAGAGCCAGGTGCGCGAGGCGGAGCGGCGGGCGCTGCTCTACGATCTCTGGCGGGCGCGCGAGGCGTTGCTGACTCTCACGCCCGAGGGCGAGGCGACCCAACGCGTCGACACGAGTTACGTGAATCTCTTGCGGATGTGGGCGGAGACCTGAGGCAGGGCACGTCGCCGCCGGTCTCGCGCTGCACCGGCTCCTGGCCCGACAAGCTCAGCCGGTGAAGCGCTCCTGCAGCAGGTGCATGCTCCCCTGGTCGACCTGGATGATGCCGCGCTTGGGTCGGTCGAGATCGATGATGATGAAGACCACCAACGCGATCAGGAACGAGACCATGATCGTCGGCGCGACGACCCGCCTGCCACTGAGGCCGCTGGAATAGCCCAGGATGCCTCCCGAGGCGACGAACACGACGAACAGCAGCAGGAGAACCACCTCGGGCACATGCATCTGCAGCAGGGCGTTGCGTCTTCCCTCGCTGTCGATCATTTCGTTGAGCGAGGCGATGAACGCGCCGGAGGTGACCGGGCGCGGGTCTTCCTGGGCCGCCGACACCGCCAGCGACCAGAGCGCGTTCTGGATCTCGGAAATCCTGGCGTAGTTGGCCCTCCGCTCAGCTTGCCGTGTCAGGTCGATCTGACCGACGGCGATGCGCTGGTCGACGTACCTGCGCATCAGTTCCTCGCCCCTGCGCTGGTGCGCCTCCGGGAGCAGCTCCAACCTCAGGATCACCGTCCCAATGGCATTCGCCTCGGCGATCAGCGCCTGGCTGCGGCTGTCGTAACGTTGCATCGACATGTTGAAGGTGAAACCGAGCAGCAGCGCCAGCAATCCCAGGATGCTTGCCTGGATGGAGCCGGTGAGGGTCTTGATCTCCGAGTCCGTGCGTGACTGGACGAACAGGCCGATGCGGAAACCGACTTCGTTGGAGAGGATGATCAGGGCGAACAGCGTGGCCGTGATCGTGAGGCTGCTGTAGTTGAAGAGCACCTGCGGTTGTTCCATGACCTGGTCTTTCCTGAAGGTTGTGCTGGGACGGCGTGCGACGGCCTCGACCGCTCAAGGGCGGCCCACCTGCCGGGTCACGTTACACCCGCGGCGCGCACCGTGCAGCGGCCTCGATCCTGACCGCGTACATCATCGCGCCGACGCCACGCCCGGCGCCACGGGCGTGAAATCGAAGTGCCGGTCCTCGAAGAAGCGGAACTCGGCATCCGCGACCTCGCCGAGGTCCACCTCGAGTACGGCCGGATCCGCCGCCGCCTCGCCCGACCAGGCGTCGATGCAGTCGACCCGCTCCCCCGCCTCGACGAGGCGCCGAACCACGGCGACGAACTCGAGCGTGCCCGCGACCTCGTCGTCCTCCTCCGGGTACCAGTCGACCGGCGGACCGAAGCCGAGCTCGGTGGCGTGCAGATGCCGGAAGGTGCAGCTGCAGCCCGATTTCGAGCCGACGAACCAGCGGTTCGGGTACTTCAGTGCCGCGACGACCTGCGCCTCGGGCAACTCGCGTTCGAAGTGCAGGAGTTCGCTGTCGTAGCGCCCGAGGTCGGCGCCGGAGGTGGTGCTGAGGAGGACGACGTAGCACACCCCGGCCGGTCCCGCGCGGCTAGTCGACGATGTCCGGCCGGCCCTGGACGGTCATCATCGACGCGCTCATGGTCGCGACGAGCTTGCTCTCATCGCCGCTGTGCGCATGCATCTCCCCCTCGGCGAAGGTGACGTTACGACCCGGCTTGCGCACCCGGCCCGTGGCCACGAGGTACTCGCCCTGCGCCGGGGCGAGCAGGCTGATCTTGAACTCGATGGTCAGCACGCCGGCATCGGCCGGCATCAGCGAGAACGCGGCGTAGCCGCACGCCGAATCGAGCACCGTGGCGACGATGCCGGCGTGAACGAAGCCATGTTGCTGCGAGAGTTCGTCCTTCGGCGCGAAGCGGATCGCGATCTCGCCCGGTGCGACCGCGTCCAGCGAGGCGCCGATGGTCCGCATGATCCCCTGACGGTCGAAGCTGGCGCGCACGCGGGCGTCGAAACCGGGGTCCTTGGGGGTGAGCGTTGGCACGGCGGTTTCCTCTCGTCGGCGTTCGTGTCGTGCGTCCCCGTGACCGGGTCCGGATCGTTCCCGTGTATTGTTCAGTCCCGGGTGGCGGATTTCAACGCACCCCGGGAGGGAAGAGCCGCCCGGGCGAACTCACCCCTTGCAGGCGGGTCCC
>JBFIFF010000205.1:0-4206 GCA_041602955.1 Gammaproteobacteria bacterium
ACCGTGCACGTCGATCTCGGGCGCGGGTCGGCCAGCGAGTCGCTGTGGACCTGCGATCTCTCGCACGACTACGTCACCATCAACGCCGAGTACCGGACCTGAGCGGGAGTGGGGCGTGCGTGGGTTGTGGACCTGGCCACGTTGTCCCGTCCCGCGGTAGTCGGGTGAAGCCCGACCCACGACATCACGGCGCCTGGATCGGCAAGGGCACGCCTGGGCGCGAACCGCTGCCGGCCGCCCGTGCAGACCTCATGACGGCTTGGTAACCAGGGCCATGGCCGGGGATTCATGCACACCCCTCCACGTCGCCGCCGCCGTGCTGCGCGACGCCGAGGGCCGTGTGCTCCTGACCCGGCGCCACGACCACCTCCACCAGGGCGGCCTGTGGGAGTTCCCCGGTGGCAAGCTCGAACCCGGCGAGTCGGTCGCGCAGGGGCTCGCCCGGGAGTTGCGCGAGGAGTTGGGCATCGAGGTCAGGCGCTGCCGCCCGTTCCTGCGCGTCGACCACGTCTACCCCGACCTGGCGGTGCAACTCGACGTGCGCGAGGTGCTGGCATGGGACGGCGTGCCGCAACCGCTCGAGGGGCAGGCGTTGCGCTGGGCCGATCCCGACGGGCTGGATCCGGCGGCGTTCCCGGCCGCCGATGTCCCGGTGCTCACCGCTCTGCGCCTGCCGCCGAGCTACGCGATCAGCGACGCGCCGGACGACACCGAGGCCTGGCTCGCCAGGCTCGACGCCTGCCTGGCGCGCGGCACGCGCTTGATCCAGCTGCGCGCGAAGCGGATGGCGGACGCGGAACTGGGCCGACTCGTGGAGCGCGCGCTGCGCCGCTGCGATGGCGTCGGCGCCCGGCTGCTGGTCAACGCGGCGCCGGAACGGGCGCGGGCCTGGGGGGCGCACGGTGTGCACCTCTCCACACGGAGGCTAATGGCACTCGAGGTCCGCCCTCCCGGGCCGGGCTTCCTGGTGGCCGCCTCGGTGCACGACGCCGCCGAGCTGGCCCGGGCGCGGTCGCTCGGGGTCGATTTCGTGGTCCTATCGCCGCTGCGCGCGACGCGGAGCCATCCGTCGGTCGCGGCGCTCGGCTGGGCGCGGTTCGCGGAGCTGGTCGCCGGGGTCGGCCTGCCGGTCTACGCCCTCGGCGGCGTGACGCCCGACGACCTCGAGGCGGTGCGCGAGGCCGGGGGGTTCGGCGTCGCCGGCATCGGCGCGTTCTGGGGCCGCGGCTGAGCGGACGTTCGGTTCAGGTGGGGTCGTCGGGCACGTGGCGTGCGCCGTTCGGTGCGATCCTGTCCACGTCCTCGCCGGGGATGTTGCGGCTGCCGTCGAGCCACTCGCCGAGGTCGATCAGCCGGCAGCGCCGCGAGCAGAACGGGCGCTCGGGCGAAGCCGCGCTCCACGCGACCGGCGCGCCGCAGGTCGGGCAGGCCACGGTCGTGGATGGCTTCGTGGTGTCCACGCGACTCACAGGATGCAGCAGGTCAGCTCGAACGGGATCGGCTGGTTGACCTGCACCGCCCGCTCGGCCGGTTTCGGCTGGGCGAGGAAGCGGACCGTGAAACGGTGGCGCCCGCCGCTGATCTCGGCGTAGCAACCCGCGTCGCCTGGCACCGCGACGCGGATCATCTGGCACGGCAGGTTGGGATCGAGGTTGCGCTGGAAGAAGCCGCCGGCGGCCTCCTCCTGGGTCGGCGTCGCGCTGTGGCGCGTCAGGCGCAGCACCAGCTCGATCGCTTGCTGGATCGGTCCGAACGCCGCCAGCCAGCCCTTGAGCTCGACGGCGCGCGCCTCGGGCGGCGCCTGCAGCCAGAGGTGGAACGCGGGCAGGTCGAAGGCGCACGTGCCGCCGGGGATGGTGTTGCGCTGGCGCAGGCTGCCGAGCAGTTCGTGGTTCTTGAGCACCGCGCCGGGCTGGCCGTTGAGGCCGTAGAGGCGGTCTGTCAGCGCCTCGAGTTCGTCAAGGATCTCGCCGAGCCGAGCCCGGTCGACGCCGGGGCTGCGCTCCATGCGCCCGAGTGTGGCCGTCTGGCGTTCGAGTTCCTTGAGCACCTCGGTCTTGAGGTCGGAGCGGCCGAAGACGTTGCAGATGTCATCGAGGGCGTTGAGCGCGGCCCGGCTGTCCCACGCGGTCTCCCCGTCGAGGTGGTACCAGGCCTTCTGGAACAGCATCTCCAGGCGCAGGAAGGTGCGGATGCGCTCGTTCAGGGGCAGTTCGAAGTAGACGCGCTTGTGCAAGACGGATGTCCGGTGGTCACGTGCCGGGGGTGGGCCGGCGATGCGCTCGCGTGGCGCCGGACGGCGACGCAGGGCGCACGCCGTGCGGTGGCGCCTTGAGTCGGGGCGTCTGCCACGCCCGCCCACGGTTCGTGGCCACTATACCATCCGGCCGGTGCCGCTGCGGGAGTCCGCGACCGTAAACGGCGATGGCCACGTCCGCGTGGCGGCGAGTTCGAGGTAGCGGCGATGCAGCGCTTCGACCTGTATCTCGAGCGCCGCACGATCGCCCCGGTTGTCGACGACGTCGTCGGCGATCGCCAGGCGTTCGGCGCGCGTCGCCTGGGTGGCGAGGATCGCGTCGACCTGGGAGGGCGACATGCCGTCGCGCGCCGCGGTGCGTGTGCGCTGCGCGCTCTCGTCGACGTCGACCACGAGCACCCGATGGACCCTGCGCGCGCCGTCGGTCTCGGTCAACAGGGGGATCACCAGCAGGCAGTAGGGGGCGTCGAGTGCCGCTACCCGGTCACGCATGGCGGCGTAGACCGCCGGGTGCAGGAGCCCCTCGAGACGCTTGCGCGCGGAGGGGTCGGCGAAGACCCGGTCACGCATCCGCCGACGATCGAGGTGGCCGGACGCGTCGAGCATTCCGGCGCCGAACGACTCGGTGATCGCGGCGAGGAGCGGGGTGCCGGGCTCGACCAGCTCACGGGTCAGCAGGTCGGCGTCGATGCACGGCACGCCGCGGGCCGCGAAAAGGTCGGCCACGGTCGACTTGCCGCTGCCGATGCCGCCGGTGAGGCCGACGATCAGCACCGGGGCGGGCGCGAAGGGGGCCGCGGGTGCGCTGCGGCGCCGATCACGGCTGCATCCACGCGAGGTAGGCGTCGGTCAGGGGGGCTCCCCACAACAGGGCGATCCAGCCGGCTGCGGCGAGAAACGGGCCGAACGGGATCGGGGTGCCGCGCCGGTGGCCGGCAAAGAGCATCAGCACGATGCCGGTCAGTGCGCCGACCAGCGACGAGAGCAGCACCACCAGGGGCAGCAGCTGCCACCCGAGCCAGGCGCCGAACGCGGCGAGCAGCTTGAAGTCGCCGTAGCCCATGCCCTCCTTGCCGGTCAGCAGGCGGAAGGCGTGGTAGACCAGCCACAGCACGAGGTAGCCGGCGACGGCGCCAGCCACCGCCGACGGCAGGTCGGCGAACAGGCCGCCGAGGTTGACCAGCAGGCCGGCCCAGAGCAGCGGCAGGGTGATGGCGTCCGGCAGCAGCTGCCGGTCGAGGTCGATGAAGGTCAGCGCCACCAGCGCCCAGGTCAGCGGGATCGCGGCGGCCGCCTGCCAGGAGACGCCGAAGCGCCACGCGACGAGGACGGTCAGCACCGCGGTCAACAGTTCGATCGCTGGGTAGCGCAACGAGATCGCCGCGCTGCAGTGTCGACACTTGCCGCGCAGCAGCAGGAAGCTCAGCACCGGGATGTTGTCGCGCGCGGCGATGGCGTGGCCGCAGGCCGGGCAGTGCGAGGCGGGCTGGACCAGGTCGTAGCGCGGCGCGGGCGCGTCTTCCGCGCCGGCGCCGTCGAGTTCACGGCACTGCTGTCGCCAGTCGCGCTCGAGCATCCGTGGCAGGCGGTGGATGACCACGTTGAGGAAGCTGCCGGTGACCAGCCCGAGCAGGGCGGTCACCGACAGCCACGCGAGGAGCGACTGTTCGAGCGGCACGAACAGCGGCACGGGCAAGAGGCGGCCTGGCGCGCGGGCCCGGCCGTCAGATCACCGTGCCGAGCTTGAAGATCGGCAGGTACATCGCGACCACCAGGCCGCCGACGACGACGCCGAGAAAGGCCATGATCAGCGGTTCCATCAGCGCGCTGAGGTTGTCGACGGCATCGTCGACCTCGGCCTCGTAGAAGTCGGCGACCTTGCCGAGCATGGCGTCGAGGGAGCCCGACTCCTCGCCGATGGCGACCATCTGTACGACCATGTTCGGGAA
>JBFIFF010000206.1:0-4203 GCA_041602955.1 Gammaproteobacteria bacterium
CTACCTCCAGCAGCACTACGCCTGGGCCTACCTCAACGCGCGCAACGCGCGCCTGTTCGACACCCGTGGATTCCTCCAGCTGCTGCTCTTCGGCCACTACCGCCGGCTTGGCCAGGCGGCGGTCAACGCCCTGTGCGAAACACCGGAACGACGGCTGCTCCAGCTCGGTTGTGCCTACGGCGACCTCAGTCCTCGACTCGCCCGTCACCCGGTGGTCGCGCGCCTCGACGTGGTCGACGCCGCCCAGCTCCAGCTCGACCTGCTCCGGCGCAAGCTGCGCTACGACGACCCCCTCGTCTGTCACCGCCAGGACGCGACACGGCTGTCGTTCCCGGACGCCAGTTTCGACGGCGTGCTGCTCTTCTTCCTGCTTCACGAACTTCCCGGCGGGGCACGGCGACGCGCACTGGCCGAGGCGCTGCGGGTATGCCGACCCGGCGGTCGGGTGGTGGTCATCGACTACCACCGCCCGCATGCCTGGCACCCGCTGCGCTGGCTGCTGCCAGCCCTGTTCGGCTGGCTGGAACCGTTCGCGCTGTCGTTCTGGGGCAAGCCGCTGGGTGACCTGCTGCCGCAGTCGTCGACCGCGCGGGTCCTGGCCGAGCGCTACTGGTTCGGCCGCCTGTACCGGCAGGTGACGCTGACGCCCTGAACCCGGTCAGCTGCGGATGCCGACGCCCCGGTCGAGCAGGTGCAGCGCGAACAGGTAGAGGCCGACGATGAACAGGCCGATGATGGCGAATGCGGTACCGAGTGCGATGTCGCTGCTGCCGATGAAGCCGTAGCGGAAGGCGTTGATCATGTACAGGATCGGGTTGAACAGCGACAACCCGCGCCAGAATTCCGGCAGCAACTCCAGCGAGTAGAAGATGCCGCCGAGATAGATCAGCGGGGTGAGCACGAAGGTCGGGACGATCGAGATGTCGTCGAAGCTCTTGGCATAGACGGCGTTGATGAAGCCGCCGATGGCGAACAGCGCGGAGGTCAGCCCCGCCACCACCAGCACCACCAGCGGGCTGTGCAGCCGCACGTCGCTCAACAGCGCGGCGACCACGGTGACCGCGACGCCGACGATGAGGCCGCGCGCCACGCCGCCGCTGACGTAGCCGAGCAGGATGATGGCATTGGGCATCGGCGAGACCAGCAGCTCCTCGACGTGGCGCTGGAACTTGGCGCTGAAGAACGACGAGACGACGTTGGCATAGGCGTTGTTGATGATCGCCATCAGGATCACGCCGGGAACGATGAAGTCGATGTAGGCGTAGCCCTCCATCTCGCCGATGCGCGCACCGATCAGGTGGCCGAAGATCAGGAAGTAGAGCGAGGTGCTGATCACCGCCGGCAGCACCGTCTGCACCCAGATGCGCACGAAGCGGCGGACCTCCTTGACCAGGATGGTCTGGTAGGCGACGCGGTAGTCGAGCAGCCCGCTCACGCCGCGTCCTCCGGGCGGCGCAGCTTGCCGTCCTCGATCAGCTTGATGAACAGTTCCTCGAGACGGTTGCTCTTGTTGCGCATGCTGACCACGCGGTGCCCGCCCTCGGCGAGGCCGGAGAAGAGCGCGTTCAGCGCCTGGTCGCGGCGCACGTCGGCCTCGAGCGTGCTGGCGTCATGCAACCGCAGCGTGTAGCCGGCCACCTGCGGCGCGGCCGTCACCGGCTCGGCGAGGTCGAGCACCACGGTCTGCTGGTGGAGCTTGTTGAGCAACGTGCGCATGTCGCTGTCCTCGACGATCAGCCCCTGGTCGATGATGGCGATCTTGTCGCACAGGCTCTCGGCCTCCTCGAGGTAATGGGTGGTCAGGATGATGGTGGTGCCCGAGGCGTTGAGCTCGCGCAGGAACGCCCACATCGAGCGACGCAGCTCGATGTCGACGCCGGCGGTCGGCTCGTCGAGGATCAGCAGGCGCGGCTCGTGGACCAGCGCGCGGGCGATCATCAGGCGCCGCTTCATCCCGCCGGAGAGGTCGCGCGCCATGCCACTGCGCTTGTCCCACAGCCCGAGCTGGCGGAGGTAGCGCTCGGCTCGTGGACGGGCGAGGTCGACCGGAATGCCGTAGAAGCCGGCCTGATTGATCAGGATCTCCTCGACCGGCTCCCAGACGTTGAAGTTGAACTCCTGCGGCACCAGGCCGAGGTGGCGCTTGGCCGCGGCCAGGTCGGTATCGAGGTCGTGGCCGAAGATGCGCACCGACCCGGCGCTCTTGTTGACCAGCGAGCAGACGATGCCGATGGCGGTCGACTTGCCGGCTCCGTTCGGCCCGAGCAGGGCGAAAAAGTCGCCCTCGGCCACGCTGAGGCCGATGCCCTTGAGGGCCTCGAAGCCGTTGCGGTAGGTCTTGCGGAGGTCGCGGATCTCGAGGGCGGCGGGCATGCGGCTCCCGGCGGCGGGGGTCTGGGTTGGGGACGAAGGCATAGATGCGGCCTGGACCGGCCGATTTCAAGCCGCGCCGTTCGCTTCCGCGGGAGGGTTGGCGACCACCGGCAGCGAGACGACGAAGCGCGCGCCATCGCGGTAGGCGCGATCGACCACGATCGAGCCGCCGTGGTGCTCGACGATGCGCCGGGTGATCGCCAGACCGAGACCGCTTCCCTGCGGCTTGGAACCGTCCTCGTGGGCGATCTGGTGGAAGCGCTCGAAGACGTGATCGGCCTGGTCGGGCGGGATGCCGGGTCCGTTGTCGGCGACGGTCAGACGGACCCATTGCCGGGCCGGCTCGACGCGCACGGTGACGCGACCGGTGTCGCGCGGCGTGAACTTCACCGCGTTCGACAGCAGGTTGATCACCACCTGGATCAGGCGGTCGCGGTCGGCCTCGAGGATCGCCTCGCCATCCGGCGGGGCCCAGTCGAGCGCCACACCGCCCTCGCGGAAGAGCTGTTCGGTGGTCAGTGCGGCCTCCTCGACCACCGCCACCAGGTCGACCGGGTGGAACTCCCAGTCGACGCGGCCGGAATCCATGCGTGTCATGTCCAGCACCTGGTTGATCAGGCGGGTCAACCGTTCGCTCTCGCGCACCACCACGCCGAGGAACTCCTCGCGCTTGGCCGTCGGCATCCCGGCGTCGTTGAGCAGGATCTCCGAGAAGGCGCGGATCGAGGTCAGCGGCGTGCGCAACTCATGGCTGACCGTGGAGACGAACTCGTCCTTGAGGCGATCGAGCTCCTGCAGGCGCACGTTGGCCTCCTGCAGCTCGGCGGAGGCGCGCTCGAGTTCCGCCGATTTCTGCTCCAGGCGCCGGCTGTACTCGATCACCTGGGTGGTCTCGTCGAGGATCTTCAGCATGCCCTCCAGGCTCAGCGCCTCGCCCTGCACCACGGTCGCCATCATGATCCGCGCCGACGCCGCGCCGATCGCCCCGGCCAGCTCGCGCTCGGCGTCGTTGAGCAGCGCCGGCACGGCGATGCTGTCGTCGTCGAGGACGCCCTGGTGGTGGGCAGCGAAACGCTTGAACACCGCGCCGGCGCGCTCCGGGCCGAGGAAGCGGGTCAACAGGTTGCGCAGGTCGCCCGTGTGCGCGGTGCCGCCCCAGTAGTGCGCCTCGCCCCCCTCGCGGTGGAAGACGTCGACGAACAGCGTCGCCTGGATCTGCTCGATCAGCGACTGGCGGGTGAACAGCGACACCCCGATCAGCAGCCCGACGTTGAACAGCATGCTCCAGAACACCGTGTGGCTGACCGGCGAGAGGACCTCCAGGCCGAACAGGGCATAGGGGCGCAGCCAGGCGAAACCGAACAGCCCCTGCTCGACGAAGTCCATGCCGATCCAGCCCGAGCGCGCGAAGGCCGGCAGCAGCAACGTGTAGGCCCACACCGCGAAGCCGGCGATCAGGCCCGCCTGCGCGCCGGCGCGGCTGGCCTGTTTCCAGTAGAGCCCGAACAGGATCGGCGGGGCGAACTGGGCCGCGGCGGCGAACGACAGCAGCCCGAGACTGACCAGGGCATAGGACTCGCCGATCAGGCGGAAGTAGACGTAGCCGAGCCCGAGCATCAGCGCGATGCTGCCGCGGCGGATGGTCAGCAGCAGCCCGGAGAGGTCGGCGCGCTGTTCGAGGCGCAACCCGCGGATGCGCAGCAGCACCGGCATCACCAGGTCGTTGCAGATCATGGTCGACAGCGCGATGGTCGCGACGATCACCATGCCGGTGGCCGCCGAGAGACCGCCGAGGTAGACGAAGGTCGCCAGCCCCCCCTGCCCCGCGGC
>JBFIFF010000207.1:0-4167 GCA_041602955.1 Gammaproteobacteria bacterium
CCGCCAGTGACGGCGCGTCGAGCAGCAGACCCTGGTCGAGCGGCACCACGGCCAGGCCCAGCGGCTGGGTGCCGGTGACGAAGGTGGCCCAGCCGTCGGTCGCCTGCGGGTCGAGACCCCAGCCGCGCAGCAGCTCGAGCAGCACCTCGCGGCGGCCCGCCGATTCGGCGGTGAACAGCACGCGGCCCGGGAACCCGTCAAGGAAGCGCTTAAGCGCACCGGCCGGGTCGGGCGCGCGCGCCTGCACCGCGACCGGGGGCGGCGTCGTCGCGGCGAAGTTGACCCCACCGCGCGCGCGGTCGAGCGGGGTTTCGGCAACGCCGACCTCGAGGCGGCGCGCCGACTTGAGCGCCGCGTTGACCGTCGCCGGGTCGAGGTAGAGCTCGCCGGGCGCGAGCAGCGGGCGTTCGGTGTCGTGAGCGCGCTGGGCGTGGCGCGACTCGATCTGCGCCCAGAAGGCGTCGGCCGCCTCCGCCGCGCCGTCGAGGCGCACGAACAGCGAGTCCGAGGGCAGGTAGTCGAACAGCGTGGCCGTCGACTCGAAGAACAGCGGCAGGTAGGACTCGATGCCGCCGGGCGCGAGACCCTGGCCGACGTCGCGGTAGACCGGGCAGCGCCCCGGGTCGCCCTCGAAGCGCACCCGCCATGCCTGGCGGAAGCGCGCGATGCCGTCGTCGGTCAACGGGAATTCGCGCGCCGGCAGCAGGCGCACGCGCGCGACGGTCGCACCGCTGCGCTGGGTCTCGGGGTCGAACTCGCGGATCGACTCGATCTCGTCGTCGAACAGGTCGAGGCGCAGCGGGGCCTCGCGCCCCATCGGGAACAGGTCGAGCAGGGCGCCGCGCAGCGCGAACTCGCCGTGCTCCATCACCTGCGCGACGGCACGGTAGCCGGCATCGACCAGGCGGCGGCGCAGGGCGTCGACGTCAAGCCGGGCGCCGCGGTCGAGCAGCAGCACGTTGCCGGTGACGTAGGGCACGGGCGGCAGGCGTTGCATCACCGTGGCGACCGGCAACAGCAGCAGGCCGCGCGCGAGCTCCGGGAGCCGGTAGAGGGTGGCGAGCCGCTCCGAGACGATGTCCTGGTGCGGCGAGAAGAGGTCGTACGGCAGGGTCTCCCAGTCGGGCAGACCGAGCACCGCGGGACCGTCCGTGCCGGCAAAGAAGTGCAGCGCGTCGGCCAGGCGGTCGACCGTGGGGGTGTCCGGCGCGAGCACCACCAGGGGGCCGGCGTGGCGGCGCGCGGCCTCGACCAGCGCCAGGGCCGACGCGGCGGGCGGGAGGTGGCCCCAGACGAGCCGCTGCCCTGGGCGTTCCGGCAGCGGGGGGGCGAAAGGCGAATGGTGTGCGGCGTCGGTCATCGGCAGGAGAGCGGTGGGAGCCGCGGGAGGGCGCATTCTAGCCCTGTCAGGGCGTGGGTCGTAAGCGGCCCCGGGCCGGGAGGCGGCGCGAGAAAACACCCAATCCGTAGGGACATGGCATTCCCGTTTGGTAGAATGCGTCATCTGCCGGGGTGTCGCTACGAACCCGGGCACAGGGAAGTGAGGCCATGCGACTGATTCCCAAGACGACCCTGCTCACGCTCGGGCTGGTTACGCTGATGGTGCTGATCCTGGTCGCGCTGAGCCTCTTTGCGTTCCGCCATTTCTCGCTCACATCCGCCGAGAAGCTCGCCCGCACCGCGGGCGAGATCGTCCGCGTCAGCCTGACCGAGTCGATGATCAACGGGGTCATCACCCGCCGCGAGAGTTTTCTCCAGCGCCTGCAGGGGATCGAGGGCCTGCGCGACGCGCGCGTGGTGCGCGGCCAGGCCGTGGCGGAGCAGCACGGCAGCGGTCTCGCCCGCGAGCAGGCGCTTGACGTCATCGACAAGCAGGTGCTGGCCACGGGGCGGGAGCACTTCGAGATCGACGAGAGCAGCGGCGAGCCGATCTTCCGCGCGACCATCCCGTACGTCGCCGACGACCGCGGAGAACCGAACTGCCTGACCTGCCACAAGGTCGAGCGCGGCTCGGTGCTCGGCGCGATCACCATCACCATGTCGATCGCCCACCTCAAGGAGCGGGCGCTGCAGACCATCGCCCTGATGCAGGTGCCGGTGGTCATCCTGGCCCTGCTGCTGGTCTACCTCGTGCGCCGGACCATCGTCCCCCTCGGCCGGACCGCCGACGAACTGCAGTCCGTGGTGCACAATGCGCTGCGCGGCGATTTCACCGGCCACATCCAAGCCCAGACCCGGGACGAGATCGGCCAGATCGCGACCGAGCTCAACCAGCTCATGGGCTTCCTGCGCAACGGCCTCGGCGAGATCAACGGCGACGTCGCCCAGCTGACCCGCTGCGAGCCCGCGGAGGGCAACCAGCTCGCCTCGACCCGCGACATGGTCAACCGACTGATCGACGCCGCCCACTTCAAGCAGTCGATCGAGGAGGACGAGACCCGCCACGAGGTCTACCGCCGCCTCGGCCGGGTCATCGGCGAGGATTTCGGCCTGGACGAATACTCGATCTACGAGGTCGCCAACAGCAAGAACCGGATGACCCCGGTGCTGGTCGACGGTGAGATGGGCGGTGACTGCCGCTGGTGCGACCCGCAGATCCTGCTCCGCGCCGAAACCTGCAGGGCGCGGCGCACCGGTCACACGATCGACGGGGTCGAGAGCCCGGGCCTGTGCAACGCCTTCCGCCCCGGGGAGGCCGGCACCCGGCGCCACATCTGCCTGCCGGTGATCCAGTCGGGCTCGGTCGGGAGCGTCGTGCAGCTGGTGGTCGATGACGACATCGGCCCGGCGGTGCAGCGCACCGTGCCCTACCTGCAGGTCTACCTGCGCGAGGCGGCGCCGGTGATCGAGGCCAAGCGGCTGATGGACACGCTGCGCGAGTCGACCCTGCGCGACCCGATGACCGGCCTGCACAACCGCCGTTTCCTCGAGGAATACGTCGATACCGTGGTCGCCCAGGCGCAGCGGCGCAAGGCGCAGGTCTCGGTGTTGATGCTCGACCTCGACTACTTCAAGAAGGTCAACGACACCCACGGCCACGATGCCGGCGACATGGTGCTCAAGACCCTGGCCAAGGTCCTCGCCGACACCGTGCGCAGCGCCGACCTGGTGATCCGCTACGGCGGCGAGGAGTTCCTGGTCATCCTGGTCGACACCCGCGAGCGCGACGGCGACGATGTCGCCGAGAAGATCCGCGAGGCGGTCGAGGCGACCAAGTTCCAGGTCCCGGGAGGCACCCTGCAGAAGACCATCTCGGTCGGCGTGGCCGATTTCCCGAAGGACGCAGACACCTTCTGGCAGGCGATGAAGTACGCCGACGTGGCGCTCTACCAGGCCAAGGAGCGCGGGCGCAACCGCGTGATCCACTTCGCCCCGGAGATGTGGCCGAAGGACGGCGACTACTAGCGCCGGGGGCGCCGCGCGGTGCATCGACGCCGCGGATGTGCTATCCAGACGGCCATGCCCACGTCTCGAGCGACAGGCCCATGAAGTTCCATCTCGGCATGCCACGCCTCCGTCTGCCGTCGGTGCTCGCCGTCGCCCTGCTGGCGGGGGCGTGCGCGACGGTGCCCGAGACGGGGCGCCAGCAGTTCAACATGCTCTCGGCCGAACAGGAGATCCAGCTCGGCTTCACCTCGTTCGACCAGCTCAAGCGCACGACGCCGATCAGCCGCGACCCGGCGGCCAACGCGATGCTGCAGCGGGTCGGCCAGCGCATCGCCGCGGTCGCCGAGCTGCCCGGGGCGCAGTGGGAGTTCGTGCTGTTCGACAGCCCCGAGGCCAACGCCTTCTGCCTGCCGGGCGGCAAGGTCGGCATCTACACGGGCATGCTGCCCATCACCCGCGACGAGGCGGGCCTGGCCACCGTCATCGGTCACGAGGTGGCGCATGCCGTCGCGCGCCACGGCGGCGAGCGCATGAGCCGGGCGATGGCCCTCGAGATGGGCGGTCAGCTGCTCGGTGCGGCGACCGCGGGCACCGCCTGGCAGGGGGTGTCCATGGTCACCTACGGCCTCGGCTCGCAACTCGGCGTGGCGCTGCCGCACAGCCGCGAGCAGGAGTCTGAGGCCGACTACATCGGCCTGCTCTACATGGCGCGCGCCGGCTACGACCCGGTCAACGCGGTCGCCTTCTGGACGCGGTTCGCCGAGCACAACCGCCAGCAGG
>JBFIFF010000208.1:0-4162 GCA_041602955.1 Gammaproteobacteria bacterium
CCGGCGCCCCCGGCCGATCGCGGATCTCCGGCTCACGCGCGAGCAGCCGGAGCATGGCGTCGAGGTCGGAGAGCGCATGCTGCAACTGGCTGTAGACGATGCCGAGGAAACCGAGCGGCAGGAACAGCTGCAGCAGCAGGGCGTTGACCAGCACCAGGTCGCCGAGGCTCAGCTCGCCGCGCGCGACGCCGTGGCCGGCCAGCAGCATCACCGCGGTCACCGCGACGGCGATCACCGCGCCCTGCACGACGTTGAGCAGCGACAGCGAGGTCTGGCTGCGCACCGCCGCCTCCTCCCAGTCGTGCAGGTAGCCGGAGTAGTGGGCCAACTCGTGGGGCTCGTTGCCGAAGTACTTGACCGTCTCGTAGTTGATCAGGCCGTCGACGGCGCGCGCATTGGCCTGCGAGTCCAGCGCGTTCATGCGCGCGCGAAACGGCATCCGCCAGCGGGTGATGAGGAACGTCGAGGCGACGTAGACGGCGACCGCGGCGAAGGTGATCAGCGCGTACCACGGATCGTAGCCGGTGAGCAGGATGGCGGCGACCAGCGCGAACTCGGCGAGCACCGGCAGGATGCTGAAGGCGAGGTAGTTGAGCAGGCTGCTCAGGCTGCGCGTGCCGCGCTCGATGTCGCGCGACAGCGCGCCGGTGCGCCGCTCCAGGTGGTAGCGCAGCGAGAGGCCGTGGAGGTGGTGCAGCACCCGTTCCGAGGCCTGGCGCATGGCCCCGTGACGCACCCGCGCGAACAGCGCGTCGCGCAACTCGTTGAATGCCGAACTCGCCAGGCGCAGCGCGCCGTAGGCGAGGAACAGCGTCGCGGGCACCGTCAGGCTGGCCTGTGGCGCGCCCTCGAGGTGGTCGACGATCGCCTTCAGGGCCAGCGGCACACCGACGGTGGCCAGCTTGGCGAGCAGCAGGGAGGCCAGCGCCAGGAGGGCGCGACCGCGGTACGGCCACAGGTAGGGCAGCAGGCCGCGCAGCGTGCGCAGGTCTTCGCGTTCGCCGCGGGGCAGGGTGGTGTGGGCGCGGTACATGGACGTCGCCGGTCTGGGGGTAGGCGTGGCTGCGAGGTTATATACTGGCACGAGACCGGCCCCATGATGCAGGTCAACGGGAGGACGGCATGAAACCGACGGAAGAAGAACACAAGGCGGCATTCGCCGCGGCCGAAAAGCTCCGCGAGGCCGGGGACCCGGACCACCTCCACAAGGTGCTGGCCTACCTCCAGTACCGGGTGGAGATCCTGGAGAATCTCTCCGAGCATGCCATCCGCTACGTCAAGTTCGGCCTCGACGAGCGCGAGCACAGCCGCCTGATCAAGGCGGTCGAACGGCTGCGCGAGTTCAACCTCAAGCAGTCCGGCGAGGAGCCGGAGGAGACCGGCCTCGGCTGACGCGCTCGCGGAGCCGCCTGATTTGTCGACGGTTTCCCGGGTCGCACGGGTTCCTCGCGCGTCGACCTCGGGGTATACTCGCGGCCCTTGAAGCCGGCGGCCGATGCCCCCATCGTGATCGACGGTCCCCCGGCTGTGCGAGGTATGCGATGCCCATCTACGAATACCGCTGCGACAACTGCGCCCACGAGCTCGAGGCCATCCAGAAGATGAGCGACCCGGTGCTCGTGGCCTGCCCGGACTGCGGTGCGGACACCCTCAAGCGCCTGATCTCGGCGCCGTCGTTCCGTCTCAAGGGCGGCGGTTGGTACGAGACCGACTTCAAGAAGGACGGCAAGCGCAACGTCCACGACGCCGATTCGGGCAAGGGCGCCGCGGCCTGCGCGCCGTGCGCAGCCGCGGACAGCTGCCCGGCCGCCTCGGGGGACTGACGTCCCGCCCCGGACGGCCGCGCCGTGGCCGGTTGCGCCCCCGCGGCCCCGGTCCTACCATTCGCCCCCTTTCCCGACGCCCGGAACGCCGCCATGCGCAGCCACTACTGCGGTGAGGTCAACGCCGCTCACATCGACCAGACCGTGACCCTGTGCGGCTGGGTCCACCGTCGCCGCGACCACGGCGGGGTGATCTTCGTCGACCTGCGCGATCGCGAGGGGCTGGCGCAGGTGGTGGTCGACCCCGACACCCGCGAGGCCTTCGCGCTGGCCGAGACGGTACGCAACGAGTTCGTGCTCCGCGTCACCGGCCGCGTGCGGCGCCGTCCCGCCGGCACCGAGAACCCGAACCTGCCGAGCGGCGAGATCGAGGTGCTGTGCGCGGAACTCGAGATCCTCAACCGCGCCGAGACGCCGCCGTTCGTCATCGAGGACGACTCCGACGTCAACGAGGACGTGCGCCTTCGCTACCGCTACATCGACCTGCGCCGGCCGCAGATGCTGGCCCGCCTGCGCCTGCGCACCGCGGTGACTCGCGCGCTGCGCCGCTTCCTCGACGCCGAGGGCTTCCTCGACGTCGAGACCCCGTTCCTGACCAAGGCGACCCCCGAGGGCGCGCGCGACTTCCTGGTGCCGAGCCGGCTGCAGGCCGGGGCGTTCTATGCCCTGCCGCAGTCGCCGCAGCTGTTCAAGCAGCTGCTGATGGTCTCGGGGGTCGACCGCTACTACCAGATCGTGCGCTGCTTCCGCGACGAGGACCTGCGCGCCGACCGCCAGCCCGAGTTCACCCAGCTCGACATCGAGACCTCGTTCATGGACGAGGACGGCATCATGACGCTGATGGAGCGCATGATCCGTGAACTGTTCCGCGACGTGCTCGAGGAGGCGCTGCCCGACCCGTTCCCGCGCATGAGCTACGCCGAGGCGGTGCGCCGCTTCGGCAGCGACCGCCCCGACCTGCGCAACCCGCTGGAGCTGGTCGACATCGGCGACCTGCTCGCCGGGGTGGAGTTCAAGGTGTTCGCCGGGCCGGCCAACGACCCGGAGGGGCGCGTCGCCGCGCTGCGCCTGCCGGCCGGCGGCGAGCTCACGCGCAAGGAGATCGACGACTACACCCGCTTCGTCGGCATCTACGGCGCCAAGGGGCTGGCCTACATCAAGGTCAACGCGCTGGCGCAGGGGCGCGAGGGGCTGCAGTCGCCGATCCTCAAGTTCCTGCCCGATGCGGTGGTCGCCGAGATCATGGCGCGCACCGGGGCGCAGGACGGCGACCTGGTCTTCTTCGGCGCCGACAAGGCGCGGGTGGTCAACGAGTCGCTCGGCGCGTTGCGCGTGCGCCTCGGCGAGGACCGTGGCCTGGTCGGGCGCGGCTGGAAGCCGCTGTGGGTGATCGACTTCCCGATGTTCGACTGGGACCCGCAGCAGAAGCGCTGGGACGCGCTGCACCACCCGTTCACCGCGCCGCAGGTCGACGATCCGGAGGCGCTGATCGCCGAGCCCGGCCGCGCGCTCTCGCGTGCCTACGACCTGGTGCTCAACGGCACCGAGGTGGGCGGCGGCTCGGTGCGTATCCACCGCCAGGAGACCCAGCAGGCGGTGTTCGGCCTGCTCGGCCTCGGCGCCGACGAGGCGCGCGAGAAGTTCGGCTTCCTGCTCGACGCCCTCAAGTACGGCGCCCCGCCGCACGGCGGCATCGCCTTCGGCCTCGACCGCCTGGTGATGCTGATGACCGGCGCCGGCTCGATCCGCGACGTCATCGCGTTCCCCAAGACCCAGTCGGCGAGCTGCCCGCTGACCCAGGCTCCGGCCCCGGTGACGGCGCTGCAGCTCGACGAACTGAACCTGCGGGTGCGCCACCCGGCCTGAGCCGCATGCCGGAGGGGGCGCCCTACAAGCGACCCGTCTCGGTGCTGGTGGTGGTCGCCACCGCCGCCGGCGAGGCGCTGCTGCTGCGTCGCCGCGAGCCGCCCGATTTCTGGCAGTCCGTCACCGGCAGCCTCGGCTGGGACGAGGCGCCCGCCGTCGCCGCCGCGCGCGAGCTGCGCGAGGAGACCGGGATCGAGGCCGTGCCGGCCGCGACCGGCCGGGTCAACCGTTTCCCGATCCTGCCCGCGTGGCGCGCGCGCTACCACCCAGACACCGCGGAGAACGAAGAGCATGTCTTCGTTGTCCGACTCCCTGGCAGGGTCGAAGTGCGGCTGGCCGCCGACGAGCACACCGCGGCCGCCTGGCTCGGGCGCGACGCGGCGGTCGCCCGGGCGTCGTCGTGGACCGACCGCGAGGCCCTGAAGACCCTTGTGCCGTCGGGTTGACACCCTTTTTGCAGCGCAGCAACATCG